>JAGREL010000123.1 GCA_020446575.1 Novosphingobium sp.
ATGCGCGCGGCGGCTTCGACGGCACCGTGTTCTGGGCCGGCAGCGGCATTGCCTATGCGCACAGCCCCGAGGAACTTGGCGGACCGCTTACCCAAGCTATCCCCGCATTCGGCGATTCGATCGGCGGCATGTTCATCGCCGGCGGCATTTCGGCCGCCCTGTTCCACCGCAAGAATACCGGCGAGGCGGTCGAGATGGACGTCTCCCTGCTCTCGTCAGCCTGGTGGGCACAGGGTGCGTTGCTTGCGCAGGTCATGGAAACCGACCAGTACAGCCCCAACGCAATGCCGAAGTCGGGCAGTGTCAGCGTCAATCCCTTCATGGGCAACTTCCGCACGTCGGATGGCGGCTGGATCAACCTCTGCATCCTCAGCCCCTCGGGCATTATCCGCGACACCTTCGAACATCTCGGCCTGCCTGAGCTCGCCGATGATCCACGCTTTGCCGAACCTCTCCAGCTTTTTGAAAACGCGGCGATCGCCAGCGGCTACATTGTCGACGCATTCTCCAAGAAGCCGTTCGATTACTGGCGCCAGCACCTCAAGACGATGAAAGGCCAGTGGGCGCCGATCCAGAGCGTGCGCGACCTTCTCACCGATGACCAGGCCATCGCCAACGACATGGTCATCGAAGTCGAAGGCGCGGACGGCGGCGCACCGCTCAAGCTGGTGCGTGGCCCCGTTCAGTGGAACGGTGAACCGCTGGAAACGACGCGCGCGCCTCAGGCTTCCGAACACACCGAAATCCTGCTCATGGAGATGGGCATGGAGTGGGATCGTATCGAGGAGTTGAAGACGAAGGGCGCTATCGCCTAACGATACCCGGAAAGCCGGACTGGGAGACATTAGCGATGACGCAGGTGATGAAGGGCGTGAGGGTCCTTGAAGTGGCCCAGTTCGTCTTCGTACCCTGCACCGGTGCGGTGCTCGCCGATTGGGGCGCCGATGTCATCAAGGTCGAGCATCCGGTGCGCGGCGATGCCCAGCGCGGAGCCCGATCGATCGGTGGCATGACATTCGATCCGGTTGTAAATCCGATGATCCAGCACCCCAATCGCGGCAAACGCAGTATCGGCATCGACATCTCCCGCAGCGAAGGCCAGGAACTGGTCTACGAACTGGCGAAGGATGCCGACGTCTTCCTGACCAACTACCTGCCGGCCGCTCGGCAGAAGCTGAAGATTGACGTCGAACACATCCGTGCCGCCAACCCGGACATCATCTACGCCCGTGGAAGCGGATATGGAGACAAGGGCGCGGACCGCGATCGCGGTGGCTATGACGCAACCGCCTTCTGGATCCACAGCGGTGTGGCCCATGCCCTGACGCCGGAGGAATTCGACGTGCCGCTGTCGATGGGCGTCGGCGGCATGGGCGATTCACAGAGCGGAATGTATCTGGCGGGAGGCATCGCGGGTGCGTTGTTTCATCGATCGCAGACGGGCGAGGCAACCGAAGTCGACGTATCGCTGCTGTCGAGCGCGATGTGGATGTCGGGAATGGTGATCGCGCCCTATGTGCATGGCGGCAACATGATGCGTGTCGGCATACCGAAGGTCGGCGGCGCGGCGATCAATCCTTTCATGGGCCACTTCAAGACGTCGGACGGGCGCGTCATCAGCCTCTTCATCATGGTGCCCGACCACTACATCCAGGACACTTTCGAGCATCTTGGGCTGACCGAAGCGGCAAAGGATCCGCGGTTCGCCGATGCCAAGGGGCTGGCGGAACACAGTGCCGAAGTGAGCGAACTGGTCACAAATGCCTTCGCTTCGCAAACCTACGATTATTGGCGCGAGCACCTCAAGACGATGAAGGGGCAGTGGGCCGCCGTGCAAAGCCTGCTTGATCTGGGCGCCGACGAACAGGCGATTGCCAACGATGCCTTTTTCAAAATTGAACCGATCGACGGGTCGGACCCGGTCAGGGTCGTGCGCAATCCCGTCCAGTTCAATCACGCCCCGGTAGAGACGCCTCGTGCCCCGGAGCACGCGGAACATACTGAGACGGTACTGCTCGAACTGGGGCTGGACTGGGAGCGTATCGAAAGCCTAAAGGCGTCCGGCGCAATTGCATGATACGAGGAAACTGAAATGAAACCCGGTACCCGTTTGAAGAGCGCGGCCTGCGACACCGAAGTGATGGTAATCCGCTGCAGCGACGGCACCATTGAATGCGGCGGTGCACCGATGGGCGAAGACAAGCCTGCGGACGCCGCCCCCCTTGCAGCTGATTTTTCTGCAGGAACGCTGATGGGCAAGCGCTATGTCGATGCGGACGGCAATTACGAGTTGCTTTGCGTGAAGCCGGGCAAGGGCTCGCTGTCGGTCGACGGCGTTGCGCTTGTCACGAAGGACGCCAAGCCGCTTCCCGCCTCCGACTGACGCAAAACGCATCGCCCATGAATATCGCCCTTCTTCTGGAAATGGCGGCCGAAGCCGCGCCCGATCGCGTCGGCCTCGTCTGCGACGGCAAGCGCTGGACCTATGCCGATCTGCTTGCCGCGGCCCGTGGTGCCTTCGAGCTGATCGACCAGAGCGAGTGCGAATATGTGGCGCTGCTCGACGAGAGCAGCGAGGCTGCAGTGATAGCCCTTTTCGGAGCGGCGCTCGCCGGCGTTCCCTACTGCCCGCTCAATTACCGGCTGCCCGACGCCGATCTCGCCGCCCTGCTCGGCCGGATTGCGCCGGCTCTGGTGGTGGGCGACGAGGAACGGGTCGAGCGCATCGCAGGCGATCAGGGCCATACGGTCTATTCACGCGAGCTGTTCACACTGAAAGTGCAGGAAGCGTTCCCCGAGGCGGAAGACCGGGCCTACGATCCGGGCGAAGGCATCGCCGTGCAGCTGTTCACCAGTGGCACCACGGCTGCGCCGAAAGCCGCGATCCTGCGCCATTCCAACCTTCTGGGCTATATTCTCGGAACAGTCGAATTCGCCTCCGCCGATGAAGCGGACGCCGCGCTCGTCGTCGTGCCGCCCTATCACATCGCCGGAATTTCGGCCCTGCTTTCCTCGATCTACGCCAACCGGCGGATCGTGATGCTGCCGTCGTTCGAACCGGAAGCCTGGCTCAGGCTGGTCGATACGGAGAAGGTCACCAACGCCTTCGTCGTGCCGACCATGATGACGCGGATCATCGACAAGCTGGAAAAGGGCATGAGCGTCGATCTGTCGACGCTGCGCGCGGTCGCCTACGGCGGCGGCAAGATGCCGCTCGAAGTGATCCAGAAGGCCCTCGCCCTGTTTCCCGATGCGGGCTTCACCAATGCCTACGGCCTGACCGAGACGAGTTCGACGATTGCCTTGCTCGGCCCGGACGAACATCGCGAGGCCCTCGCTTCGGACGATCCGAATGTCCAAGCGCGGCTGGCCTCGCTCGGCAAGCCGCTGCCCACGGTAGAAATCGAGATCCGCGACGAAGACGGCAAGGTCCTGCCGGCAGGTGAGGCTGGCGAAATCTACGTCCGCGGCGAGCAGGTCTCGGGCGAGTACAAGGAAAAGAGTGCGCTCGATGCGGAAGGCTGGTTCCCGACGCGGGATGCCGGCTTCATGGACGAGGACGGCTATCTCTTTCTGTCCGGTCGCGCCGACGACGTGATCGTGCGCGGCGGCGAAAACATGTCGCCGGGCGAGATCGAGGACGTGCTGCTGACGCATCCGGCTGTCGCCGATGCCTGTGCCGCTGCAGTCCCATCGGTTGAATGGGGCGAAGCAGTCGGTATTGCCGTGGTGGTCCGCGAGGGACATGGTGCCCCATCGGAGGACGAACTCAAGGAACTCATCCGGGCGCGCCTGCGCTCCTCGCGCGTGCCTGACAAGATCATGTTCGTGAAGGAACTGCCCTACAATGAAATGGGCAAGCTCCTGCGCCGCGAGGTCAAGAAGATCCTTGCCTAGCAAGGTTCAGGAAACTCCATCCATCCCGCTGGCGCGCTGGGCCGACCGGCAATTGCGCATACTGGCAAAGGAAACCGGCTCGCCGCGTATCGCCGCGCTCGACGGTGCAACATTGTTGGGCGAGCGGGGGTCGGCGAACGGCTACATCATCAACGGCAAGGTATCGGCAGGCATCGGCGGAAGCCGGCTCATGCCGACCCGCGACGGCGGCTGGTTCGCGCTGACACTGCTGCGCCCCGAAGATCGGGAACTGTTGCCCGCGCTGTTCCTAGATGCCGAAATCGATGTGAACGACAACGACGCGATTGCCCAGGCCGTCGCCGGGCACAATTGCGACGATCTGATGAAGCGAGGCCGCGATCTCGGCTTGCCGGTGGCTTCAGCGGACGAGACCCCGCAATCCGATCCGGTTTCGGTGATCTCGCGCGGACCCCATCGCCAACGGAACGATACCACCCGGCCGCTGGTGATCGACATGTCGGCGATCTGGGCCGGACCACTGGCGGGACACCTGCTGTGGCTGACCGGAGCGGAAGTCGTGAAAGTCGAGAGCCTCACACGGCCCGACCTCATCCGGCGCGACGATCCGGCAACCTTCGACCTGATCAACCAAGGCAAGGCGAACATCGCGGTGGATTTCGCCAGCGACGCGGAAAAGTCCGGGCTGATCGCACTCATCCGCCGGGCCGATTTCGTTATCGAATCCTCGCGGCCGCGCGCTCTCAGGCATCTGGGTATAGACGCCGAGGCGCTGGTCCGCGAAACGCCCGGCCTCGTCTGGCTCACCGTGACCGGCCACGGCGCGACCGGTGAGCAGGCGAACTGGACCGGAGTCGGCAACGATTGCGGCGTGGCCGCCGGACTGAGCCGCGCCCTGGCCGATGCAACCGGCGAGATCGGTTATGTCGGTGATGCGATCTCCGACCCGCTAACCGGGATCACTGCGGCACTAGAAGGCTGGCGGGCTTTCCGGAGCGGCGAGGCACGACGCATCGGCTTCGCCATGAGTGCGATCACCGCCCGCGCGCTCAGAGAAGAGCGCGAACATGATCCCGCACTGCTGGAAGCCGAATTGCGCGGCTGGGGAGCGGCGGTTGGCAAGCCATTCCCTAAAGTGCCGCGCCGGCCGATGCTTGCCGACGTCCACCCCCTCGGCGCCGACACAGCCCGCTATCTGCCAGAGATCGCGCCATGCTGATCCGCAATGCCGAGGTCTGGGATCGCGGCATCGCCGATGTCCGGCTCACAGACGGCAGGATCGCCGAAGTCGGGCAGATCGAGCCGAGGTCCGGCGAAACCGTTCTCGATGCAAACGGCGGCGCATTACTCCCCGGCTTGCACGACCACCACATCCATCTCGCCGGACTTTCTGTGCGCGCCTCGTCGGTCATTTGCGGCCCGCCCGAGGTCAACGATCGAACCGAACTCGCAAGCCGCCTGCGGCAACACGGCGAAGGCTGGATTCGCGGAATCCTTTATCACGAAAACGTCATGGGCCTTCCCGGCGCGAAGGAACTGGACGCACTGGTTCCCGACCGCCCTGTGCGCATACAACACCGCTCCGGGCGGATGTGGCTGCTAAACTCCCCCGGCCTTGAAGAACTTCTCGATAATGCCGATCCTCCGCCTGGCCTCGAACGCGACACCAATGGCTTCACCGGCAGGCTGTTCGACGAAGACCAGTGGTTGCAAGCCTCATTGGGCAGCAAACCACCGGATTTTTCGGCGATCTCGACAGACCTCACGCGCTTCGGAGTCACCGGCATCACCGACATGTCTCCGCGCAACGATCCGCGGATGGCAGACCATTTCGCCAGCCAGTTGGAAGCGGGCGCGCTCCGGCAGCATTGCTGGCTGGCCGGCGCGCTGTCGCTGGCCGAGGCGCGGACCGGCGAATGGCATCTCGGCCCGGCGAAGCTCCATCTTCACGAAGCCGCCCTTCCCCCATTCGACGACGCCGTCGACTTCATCAGCGCTACCCATGAACAAGGCCGGGCCATAGCGATCCATTGCGTGTCCGAAGTAGAACTGGTCTTCGCGCTCGCCGCGCTCGAAGCCACGGGAGCCGGACCGGGCGACCGCATCGAGCATGCCTCGGTTGCATCAATGGAACTGGTCGAACGCATCGCCGCCCTCGGGCTTGCCGTCTGCACCCAACCGCATTTCGTGAGCGAGCGCGGCGACCGCTATCTGCAGGACGTGGAAACCCGGCACATTGGCGACCTCTATCGCCTGCGCACCCTTGTCGACGGCGGGATTTGCCTCGCCGGCGGAAGCGACGCACCTTTCGCCAGTGCCGACCCATGGGCGGCAATGGCGGCCGCTGTTTCGCGTAAAACCCATGAAGGCCGGATCATCGGCCGAGATGAGGCATTGACGCCCGAGGAGGCCCTCACCCTTTATCTCAAGGCACCCGACGACCTTTCACAGCAGCGGGAGGTCGTTGAGGAGCAACCAGCGGACCTTTGCCTGCTCTCCCGGCCATGGGCAGAGGCGCGCACCCGGCTATCGCCCGGCGACGTGCGGGCAACGATCATTTCAGGCCGGATCGTCCACGATCTCGTCGACCAGTCCCCAGGCCAAGGCCTGACTGACTCTTAACCGCTTGCCGGACAGGATCAGCAGTGCCGCACGCTGGCGGCCGATCCGCCGGGTCAGGGAAACGCATCCCCCTGCCCCCGGCAGGATGCCCATCGACAGTTCCGGCAAGTGGAACCAGGCATCGCGCGCAGCGGTGAAGCGGCTGGCATAGGCGGCAAGCTCCAGCCCCGAGCCGACGCAACCGCCCTGCACGTGGACGTCCAGCCTGTCGGCACACCGCGCAACCATCCGCGCCGGCAGGGTTCTGCAACGGATCGAATGGGTTGTCGCCGGATCGGTGGTCGTGCCGAATTCGCCCAGTTCGGCACCGAGACTGAAAGTCCGGCCAGTCGCCCGCAGCGAGACCTGCGCGATCTCGGGGTCGAGCGCAGCCAACGCGAAGGCGTCATAGAGCTGGTCGCGCATGTGCCGGTCGATTGCATTACCGCTATCGGGGTGATCCAGCGTTACGATGAGGCGTCCGCGTTCGCGTACCAGCGTGACTTCACCGGGCGTGCGTTCGGGATGTGAATGGTGCTTTCGCGCAGCGATCCACTCGATATGCTCCTCGCTCCCCTGCAGCACGGCATAGGCCATGGACTCGACGGTCAGCCCATCTTCCAGCGAGAGCGATGGCAGTATCCGCAGCAGCTGAACGACAATCGCCGCGGATCTGGGCATGTCCAGCACCTGTTTGGCCAAAGCCTCGGCGCTCACAGGCGGTTCGACAACCGCATCGAGAGATTTCGCAAGCGGATGGTTGCCGTCGCCGATCCCCACCACCGGACATGGCGGCAACACGATTTCGTCCGGCACTTCGGTCACGCCTTCCAGATCTATGAAGGCAAGCGGCCCCTCCCAGGGCATTTCCCCGGGCCAGAGACGCCGCGCGTCGATCGTCAGTTCGTCTATTTCCATCCCGCCCGTCAGTTCCTGTTCCGTCTGTGCTTTGCCATCCGGGAAATCCGCTCAAGCAAAGCCTGGTGTTCGTTTGCACAGCAGAAATTGACCCCGGCCAAGGCCAAACGCAACCCGCGGTTCAACGAATCGTGCCAATCCGGCCACACGGTGTGCTGACGATTCCCCCCTTATGGGGACAAGAGACTGCGCCTGCGAAAGCTAAGCTACGCAAGCAAAAAATGAGGTGCACTCATTTTTTGTTGACAAGTGGCAGGAATGAATCAACTCTCCCAAGCACAAAGGTGGAGGAGAGGTACATGGCGACTCCGTCGGTCTCGACGAACAAGGCCAAGATTGCCCGACGTGTCGTCGAGGTTCTCGACTATTTCGATGACAATCACTGCGAAGCGACGGTGATGGACATCGTGCGGCGCTACGATCGCCCGCAATCGAGCACATCGGAATTGCTTTGCAGCATGGTCGAGCTCGGCCTGCTCTACAAAGACCCTTATTCGCGGTCCTACAGTCTCAGTCCGCGTGCGGCACTGCTGGGTCAGGCCGGACAACCCGACGTGATCCGCGACGGCAGGCTCATGCGCCTGCTCGACCGACTGGTCGCCCAGACCGGCCTGTCGGTCGCGCTTTTCGGCATGGTTGGACTGAATACCCAGATCATAAGCTGGCGCCCAGGCCCCCGCACGTCGCCCGCCGTCAAGCGCGATTTGTCCGGCGGGCTGCAAGAGCCGCTCTCGCAAAGCGCACCGGGCTGGCTACTGCTTTCGACTGTCGCCCAGCCCCGGTGCGACGGGCTGGTCCGCCGCCTCAACGCGGAAGCCAGCGACGACCGGAAGTTTTCCCTGCCGGAAATGGCCGCCCGGCTTCAGGCCTGTCGCGTGGACGGCAATGTCCAAGGTCCGGTCGGCTACAACACAAAGGCTGAAGTTCTCGGCGTCTTGCTGCCCGACCAGCAAAGAGATCGCCCGCTGGCGGTGGGTTTCGTCTATGGCGCCGAGGAAAAGGTCAATGTCGCGGGCCTGCTGCAATGCCTGGAGGAGGCAATGCACCAGTGCCTTGACGAGACCGGAGCCACCACGGCCGAGGTCGAAAGACTGCCGAACGCAGCCTGACCGGACGGCATATCTAGTCGGCTGGGGCCGCGCCGGCTCGAACCCGCGCGACCGCTGAACCGAGATCAGGCCTCTTCCTTCTCGATAAGCCCCTTCATTTCCTCATTCGCGTGATGTGCAAACATCCGCATCAGGTCGCCCGATGTGATCGGACGCGTCGTGCCTTCCTCGACCGGCCGATCGCCCGCGGAGGATTTGGGCGTCGTGTCTACGCTTGCCGCCCTCGCCTTTTCACGCAACGCGCCGACCGTCAGCTCGTCCTTCTTGTAATGCTCGAAGGGATCGAAGCGGAACCAGCGCATCGCGTTGAGATGGGTGATCTTGTCGATCTGCTCGTCGGTCAGATGCTTGACCTGCGGCCAGAGGCGCTCCGGCACTTCCGGCCACACACAGTCCGAATGGGGATAATCGCACTCGTAGGTGATCATGTCCTCGCCGATGAAATCGACGTTCTGCAGCCCGAACGCGTCCTCGATGAAACAGGTCATGAAATGCCGCTCGAACACCTCGCTGGGCTTCTTGTCCTGATAGCGCGAGTTGGTCCAGAACTTGTGCTGCTCATTGGTAAAATCGGCCCGCTCCTTGAAGTAGGGCACCCAGCCAATGCTGCCTTCGGACAGCGCAATACGCATGTCGGGATAGCGTTGCAGCGCCTCGAGCTGCAACCAATCCGAAGCCCCGACCGCGATCGACATCGGCATTGTGGTGATCCATGCCTCGATCGGGGTTTCCATCGATGCATGCGGCGCCGGGTTGCCGCCGCCGATATGCAGGCAGATCGTCATGTCGACATCGTTGATCGCCTTCCAGAAAGGCTCCCAATATTCGTTATGAATGCTGGGCAGGCCCTGCATGCAGGGATTCTCGCTGATCGAAACCGTGTAGCAGCCCTTGTCCGACACCCGCTTCAGTTCGGCGATAGTGGCGTCCATGTCCCACGTCGGCAGAATCGCGCAGGGAATGAAGCGGCCCGGATAGGCGCCGCACCATTCGTCGATATGCCAATCGTTGTAGGCGCTCAGATGCTTGCGGGCGAGCTCCTTGTCCGGGACCTTGTTGAGCCGGCCGCCCGCGAAGTCGAAGACGCTGCCGAAATTGAGCGATGAGGCGATGCCGTTGACATCCATGTCCTTGATCCGCTCGTGGACGTCGTAGCAACCCGGTCGCAGCTGATCGAGCGCCGTCGGCTCCATCCCGTATTCTTCCTTCGGACGCCCGACGACGGCATTGAGGCCGACCGACGGGAAGCTCATGCCCTGATATTCCCAGTAATCCTTGCCGTTCGCATCCTGCTTCAGTTTCGGTGCCGATTCGAGGTCGGCGCCTGACAAGTGCTTGTCGAACATGCCGGGCGGTTCGCTGATGTGATCATCGACGCTGATGATCACCATGTCGTTCATTTCCATCGTCGTTCTCCCGTGGATTAGTCTCGTCGCGGTCGAGCCCGAAGGAGGGGCAGCCGCCCTTGAGCCGTGACAGCA
>JAGREL010000124.1 GCA_020446575.1 Novosphingobium sp.
ACGACTATCGGACGGATCCCAGTGGAAATGCGGGCTCCCGCCTCGCATGCGGCGTTCTTACGCGGAACTGACCCCACTTTCCTGACGACGCTTGCGAAGATCGCGCTCGGCAATGCCGAGCGCGATCAGGCCGAACGGAATCACCGCCAGCAGCACCAGCAGACCGGCACCAAGGTCTCCAAACAGTGTCGAGAACTTGCCCCCCGAATATGGGCCGAGCGCCAGACCGAGCATTGTCGAGCCAAGGATGAACCCGCTGGTCGCCACACCTCTGACCCGTGCCGGCACGGCGTTGACCACTGCACCCGAAGAGCCTCCCAGCGTCGCGCTGAAGAATATCCAGCCAATGAAGTTGAGCGCATAGTACAAAGGCCGGGATGTCGCCGTGAACATGAGAGAATAAAGCAGCGCCGACCCAGCGGCAGCCGCGGCAATCACCCAGATCCGCCGGTAGTCCCGGTCCCCGCCCGCAAGCCGGTCTGCTGCCGCTCCGGAGCCGATGACACCCAAAATGCCCCCGAGCGTTCCCGCACCGCCCAGCACAAAGCCGGCCTCTCGAGGGTCCGCCCCAAGCACTTCGATCGCGTATAGCGGTGCAAAGGCCGTCATCGCGTAGCCGACGATAGTCACCAGCCCATAGCCGAGCGTGATGCCGACCAGGGCCTGGGAGCGGCAAACGGCATCGAAAGTCGCCTTGTCGTTCAGCCTGAGGTTCTGCCCCCAGGAAAAGACCGCATAACAGCCAAGCGCAAAAGCGATCCACTGTATCCAGTCGCCGGTCAGCAAGGCCATCCCCCAGGCAATCGCCGCTGCGCCGACGGCACCGCCGAGATTCACCGTCAGCGCACCAACACCGTTGCGAGCCGACGCCATCAGCGTGAACGGGGGCAGGACGCTTTCCAGCGAGCGCGCGAAATCTCTCAACGGATTGATATGTCCGGCGCCGTCATCCTCATGAGCGGGATCGAATCGGCCCCGCGGCGGTTCTCGCAGGGTCGCCACCAGCAAGGCGAGGAGAAGGCCCGGTATGCCCATCGCCAGGAAAGCCGCCTGCCAGCCGACGATGCCAAGGGGCGCACTCCCGCCTGCGAAATGCGCATTCCATTCGGCGGAGATCGCGCTCCCGAAATAAAGCGAGATTCCTCCGCCGATATAAAGTCCGGCAGAATAGATAGCGATTGCAGTGGCACGACGGTGCGGCGGAAAATAGTCGCTGATCAGCGAATAGGCGCAGGGACTCGCCGTCGCCTCGCCAACGCCGACTCCGATACGTGCGGCTCCGAGCTGGGCGAAACTTTTTGCCAGGCCCGATAGCGCGGTCATCGCCGACCAGAGCGCAAGGCCAATCGCCAGCAGCCGTACCCGCGACCAGTGATCTGAAAGCTTGCCCAGCGGAATTCCGAAAACCGCATAGAAGACACCGAAAGCGGTGCCGTAGAGGAAACCGAAATCGCTGTCGCTGATGCCGAGGTCGCGCTTGAGGTCCGGAGCGAGGATAGTGATCAGCTGCCGGTCGATGAAGTTCAGCGCATAGACCGACATCAGCACGGCGAGTACGTAATAGCCATAGCGGTCGCCGCCGCCCCGCAGCTCGCCCGTTGCCGGGTCAGCCGGCCGCATAGTCGGTTCCGTCCTCGATTCCGGCTTCGGCAAAGCCGGCACGACGCAGCCGGCAGCTGTCGCACAGGCCGCAGGCGCGCCCGTCCGGCTGCGGATCGTAGCAGGACCAGCTCATCGCCGGGTCGAGGCCAAGACGAACCGTTTCGCGAGCGATATCCGCCTTGCCCAGGTATTGCAGCGGCGCATGAATGACGAAGCGCTCACCCTGCGCGCCTGCCTTGGTGGCAAGATTTGCCAGCTCAGCAAAACCGCCGATGAATTCCGGGCGGCAATCGGGATAGCCGGAATAGTCGAGCGCGTTTACGCCGATGAAGATGTCACGCGCGCCCAAGGCTTCGGCCCAGGCGAGAGTAAGCGAAAGAAACACAAGGTTGCGGGCGGGGACATAAGTGACCGGAATGTCGTTTGTGCCAGGTGTCTTGGGTACGTCGATATCGTCGGTCAGGGCAGATCCGCCAAACTGCCTGAGGTCAAGCGGCAGGATCACGTGCCTGTCAGCCCTAATCGCCTCGGCAATGGTTCGCGCTGCATCGATTTCGCGCCGATGGCGCTGACTGTAGTCGATGGTCAGCGCGTTGATCCGGTACCCCGCCTCGCGCGCGAGACCAGCGGTGACCATCGAATCCAGGCCCCCTGACAGGAGCACGACAGCCTGTCGGCCCGAACCTTCCGAAACAGCTTGCATGGCATCCGGCTAGCCCGGGAGGCCCGAAGTGGCAACCGCGCTCAGATCGCGTGCCGGACAGGAATTAGCGGCCGCATTGCCCCACCCAGCGAGCCTCCGCGGCAAAGGCGAATGGCGAACCGTCTACGATCCCCTGGGTGTCGACCTGGACCAGCTGACCGGTCTCGCGGCGAATGCGGGTGCGGCCATAGCCCTTGCCCGGGCAGGTATATTGCACCGTAACCTGCGTCGGCGTGTCCTCGATGACGAGGCTCTGGCAAGCAGCGGACTGGTGCCGCAACTGGATCATCTCACGCCCGTCACGCAGACAAATACTTTTCAGGCCGCCGGAATCGCCCCGCGAGCGCAGCTCCCAGCGCCCCTTCTGCAGCCCGTCGAGCATCGCAAGCGCCGGCCGCTGCCCCCAGACGGGCACGGCAGTGGCTGCCAAAAGGCCCACCACGACAGCAACAATACCAATTCGGCGCTTCATCGAACAAACCTGCGTAACTCTCGCCCCCGAAGGGCATATGCGGTGAGGGCAACGAACGGAACTCGTATCACACCCCGGTCCTGCGGCCAATCGTTACATATCGGCGATGAACCGAGCCTTTACGCGGATATCCTAAATATCTTCGAGCAGAAAGCGCAGTCGACGGCGATCAGCCCGTCTTCGCTTCGCATTGCCGCCTTTTCGCTCTCGGGAAAGCGTTGCAGCACGGATTCGTAATATTCCGCGGTGCAGCGACAACCCCGCGAAAGTGCGGCAAGCGGCTCGACGCGCACTTCGCTTTCCTCGTGGAACAGGCGCCAGACCAATGCTTCCAGCGACAGCGACGCATCGACGAGCTCGTCCTGGCGCGTGCTGCCGGCAAGCGCGGCGACATGCTCCCATTCCGGGTGGTCCATGCGCACATGCAACCTTTCCCTGCTCTCTTCGCCTTCGGGCAGATGCTGCACCAGCAGACCGCCGACGATACTGTGCTGACCATCCCAGCGTATGCCGGTACGGATCAGCGTCGGAACCTGTTCGGACTGGGCGAAATAGGACTGGCAGGCATCGGTCAGCGATTCGCCTTCCAGCGGCACGATTCCCTGATAGCGCTCGTCCGTCGTCGCCAGGTCAAAGGTGATCGCAAGGTAACCTTCGCCGAACAGTGCCTGCATCGAAGGGAATGTCTCGAGCGCTGCCAGCCTTTCGGGATCGTGCTGGACATAGCCCCGGATCTCTCCCTGCCGATAATCGCAGACGAGCAGGTCGACGATGCCGCCTTCAGCCTGCGCCTGCATGGTCAGCTGGCTGTTCTCGTCCTTCAGCAGCGAACCGATCAGGGCCGTCAGCACGAGCGCTTCGGCGAGCAGGTGACGGATGGCGGTGGGGTAATCATGCGCCGACAGTACCGTATCGAGCACCGGCCCAAGCCGGACGGTCCGTCCACGGGCGTTGCGCTCCGGCACCGAAAAAGCGAGCACGCGGTCAAAGCCGGTTTCGCCATCGGGAATGGAGCCCAGGGTCTTCACAGCTGGCCAAGCACCCAGCGCAGCACAGACTTCTGGGCATGGATCCGGTTTTCCGCCTCGTCGAACACGGCGGACTGCGCGCTTTCGAAGACGCCTTCGGTCACCTCGTCGCCCAAATGAGCCGGCAGGCAGTGGAGAAATATGGCGTCTGGCTTGGCATGGGCCATCAACGCCTCGTTGACCTGGAAAGGAGCCATCGCCGCCAGCTTGCCGACGGCATGTTCCTGGCCCATCGAGACCCAGGTATCGGTGACGATGACGTCCGCGTTACGCGCCGCCTCGGCAGCGTCGTTGGTCAGCGTGACCGTCGCCCCTCCCGCCTGGGCGATGCGCACGAACTCCGCGTCAGGCTCATAGCCCTCGGGCGTTCCGGCGCGAACGTTGAATTTCATCAGCCCGGCCGCCTCCAGAATCGAGCTGAGGACATTGTTGCCGTCGCCCACCCAGGCGACTTCCAGCCCAGGCAGCGCCTTGCCGTGCTCGATCACCGTCAGCAGGTCCGCGACGATCTGGCAGGGGTGCGACCTGTCGGTCAGCCCGTTGATGACCGGCACGCTGGCGTGCGCCGCCATCTCCTCGGCCTTGGAATGATCGTCGGTGCGGATCATGATGGCATCGACCATCCGGCTGAGCACTCGCGCAGTATCGGCAATGGACTCCCCGCGACCGAGCTGGGTGCTTGCCGCATCCATCACCAGCGCGGTGCCGCCAAGCTGGCGCATCGCCATGTCGAAGCTCACCCTGGTGCGGGTCGAATTCTTCTCGAAGATCATCGCGAGGACGTGACCGGCCAGCGGCGCATCGTCATCGGTTCTGCCTTTGGGATAGTCCGCACGCGCCGCCTTGCGGTCGATGGCATCGGCGATCATCGCGGCGATGGCATCGCCGCCGGCATCGGACAGATCGAGGAAATGGCGCGTCATCCCAACACCTCCTCCGGCGCGAAGCTTGCCGCGCCGGCCGAGAGCTTTTCCATGAATTCATCGATATGCGCATCGTCGATCACCAGCGGCGGGACGATGCGGACAGTGTTGTCGGCGGCAGAAACCGTCAACAGCTGATGGTTGTCGCGCAAATGGGCAACGAAGGCGCGCGGCTCGACCTTCAGCTTCAGCCCGATCATCAGGCCGCGCCCCCGCACGAGTTCAAACAGGTCGGGATAATTGCCGATGAACTGCTCGAGCCGCGAACGAAGCCGCTCGCCCTTGGCCCGGACTTCGCTCAGGAACTCTTCATTGGCCACGACATCGAGCACGGCTTCCCCAGCGGCCATCGCCAGCGGATTGCCGCCGTAGGTCGAGCCGTGCGCACCTATGACCATGCCGCGCGCCGCCTTCTCGGTAGCGAGGCACGCGCCCATCGGAAACCCGCCGCCGATCCCTTTGGCCGTGGCAAGTATGTCGGGGTCGATGCCGTATTGCTCATGGGCATAGAAAGTGCCGGTGCGGGCAACGCCGGTCTGCACCTCGTCGAGCACCAGCAACAGGTCGTGCTCATCCGCCAGGGCCCGCAAGCCCCGCATGAAAGCGTCGGAGGCTATGCGGACGCCGCCCTCGCCCTGGATCGGTTCGACCAGGAAGCCGGCCGTGTTGGGGCCGATGGCCGCCTTCGCGGCATCGAGATCGTTGAACTCGGAATATTTGAAGCCGGGCAACAAAGGCTCGAAGCCCTTGTGCATCTTTTCCTGGTTGGACGCGCTGATCGTTCCCAGGGTCCGGCCATGAAAGGCGTTGTTGAACGTGATCAGCTCGAACCGCTGATGATTGCCCACATGCTGGTGATAGGCACGCGCGGCCTTGATTGCACATTCCACCGCCTCTGCCCCCGAATTGGTGAAGAACACGGTGTCGGCGAATGTGAGGTCGACCAGCCGCTGCGCGAGATGTTCGCCCTGCGGGCTGCCGTAAAGGTTGGAGCAGTGCATCAGCGTCGCCGCCTGCTGCTGGATGGCGCCGATCAGGCCTTCGTGCGAATGGCCGAGGATGTTCACGGCAATGCCGGCCGCAAAATCGAGGAATCGCCGCCCGTCCTCGCCGATCAGGTGACAATGCTCGCCGCGCACGGGCCGCACGTCACACCGAGCGTAAACGGGCATCAGCGGAGTGATCGACATTGTGTAGTTCCCTTGCATTCCAAATTCAGGGCGGGAAACGCAAACGACAAATGGCGGCTCCAAGCGGAACCGCCATTTGCGCGCGTTTATGCTTTTGCGGGCTTCCGGTCAAACACCGGAAGAACGGCAGCCGGGATCAATCCTGACGCGGCACCAGGTTG
>JAGREL010000125.1 GCA_020446575.1 Novosphingobium sp.
CGAGCATGCGGTCGGCCTCGTCGATAACGAACAGGTCGCAACCGGTCAGCAACACCTTGCCGCGCTCGAACAGATCCATCAGCCGTCCGGGCGTGGCGATCAGCACGTCGACACCTTCACTCAGCGCCTTGACCTGGTCCCCCATCTGCACGCCGCCGATCAGCAGCGCCATCTTGAGATCATGATTCTTGCCGTACTTCTCGAAATTCTCGGCAACCTGGGCGGCAAGCTCGCGCGTCGGTTCGAGAATCAGCGAGCGCGGCATCAGCGCGCGGCGGCGGCCGTGGGCGAGAATGTCGATCATCGGCAGCACGAAGCTCGCCGTCTTGCCGGTCCCGGTCTGGGCGATACCGATCAAGTCGCGCATCATCAGCACGGAGGGAATCGCCTGCGCCTGGATCGGCGTTGGCGTGTCGTAACCGGCCGAGATGACCGATTGCAGCAATTCGTCAGACAGGCCGAGATCGGCAAATTTCATAAGCTTCGTGGTATCCGGAATGTGTCAGAGGCCGACCGTTTCTGGCCAACCGGCCCCACTGCCCGACGTCCGGGCGCGGAAACTGGCGCGCCCTATGCGCAACTGTGCTCCGAAGTCAAGGAAATGCGGGACGCAATCCCTAGTTACCCACCTCGACAAGCTCTCTGATCCGGGTGAGTTTGCAATTGGCGCCGCTGCGGGACTGCAGCGTGTCCCTGTCCACGCACAGCTTTCCGTCGGAACTGCGCGAGAGATAGAAGCCGGAATAGAAGTCGCGTGAACGGCAGGCGTGCTCCAGCCTGGCGCTTACGATCTTCCGGTCGCGCATGTAGAGGATGAGTTCCTGACCGCCTTCGGGCTGCACTCCCGAAATCCCCGATATGGCGACGCATTTTCCGATCCTGCGTTCCACGAAGCGCGGTCCGATCTCCCGGCTCGGCAGATCCATCAGCATGTTCCGCTGAACCGTCGTGGTGCGGGGCGTGACGCGAATAATCATGCGCTGCTCGATCCTCGCCTGATGTGCGCCCGCTATCCTGAAACTCTCCGCAATCATGCGAAACGAACGGAATTCGCCGGAATTCACCGAGGGACGATTTTCCACCTCGAACGGCGTCAGCTGCACCGGCCGTTCTTCCACTTGCACCGCTGCCTGTCCGGAAACCGATGCTTCGGGTTCACCGGAAATCTCGGTTCTCGCATCGACGGAGCCGGCAACCGGCAGCAGGAATACAAGCGGTGTATGAAAGACGATAAGAAAGCTCATGTATGCGCGGTGCTCAAGATTTGCAGACGAAAATGCGCCAATTTTGCCTCGTCAGCCATACACTACCCGCTTGAACCATGGCTTAACCTGAGCGTTCATGGATGCAACCCCCACTGGTATATGCCATATCGGTCAGCATGAGCGAATATGAAGCATTTCTCGATGAAGCTGCAAATCTGCTGGGTCCCCGCGGCCTTACGCAGGACCCCGATCTGCTGGAGCCCTGGCTGACCGACTGGCGCGGGCGGTTCACGGGTCGCACCTGCGCCATGGCATCGCCGGCAAGCACGGAAGAAGTTGCCGCAGTGGTGCGCCTTTGCGCCCGATACAAAGTGCCGGTCGTGCCCCAGGGTGGAAACAGCGGCATGGCCGGAGGTGCAACCCCCGACACCTCGGGCCACGAACTGCTGTTGTCGCTGCGGCGGATGAACGCCATCCGCGAAATCGACAGGGAAGGCCGCAAGGTGATCTGCGAGGCCGGAGTCGTCCTGCACGATCTGCACGAGGCGGTCGCCGAGGCGGGACTGCGCTTTCCGCTCACTCTGGGCGGCAAGGGATCCGCGACCGTCGGCGGCCTGATCTCGACCAACGCGGGCGGCAGCCAGGTGCTGCGCCACGGTTCGATGCGGGCCCAGGTGCTCGGACTGGACGCCGTTCTGGCCGACGGAAGCGTCTTTTCCGCGCTGACGCCGCTCAAGAAGGACAATCGCGGCTTCGACCTGAAACAGCTGCTGATCGGCTCGGAAGGCACGCTTGGCATTGTCACGGCAACTACACTGCGACTGCTTCCCGCAGTCGCCGACCGGGTCGTAATATGGGCCGGCGTTCCCTCGCTGAAGGCAGCCCGTTCGCTGCTGCTCCATTGCGAGGACTGCGCGGGCGAAGCCCTTGAGGGTTTCGAGGTCATGCCGGCCGATTGCCTGGCGGCGGTGCTCAAGCATTTGCCCAATGCCCGCTCGCCGCTGGCGGGCGACCATGCATGGCATGTCCTCATCGAAGCCGTCGCCGACAGCGCGCACGCCGATGGCCTGCACGAAACGTGCGAAACCATGCTGGCCGGAGCGTTCGAGCGGGGCCTGCTTGAAGACGGAACCATCGCCGCCAACGAAACCCAGGCCGAGGCATTCTGGCTGCTGCGCGAATCGATCGCCCCGGCCGAACGCGCACGGGGGCCCGCCGTCCAGCACGATATTTCCGTGCCTGTGGAACGGATGCCCGAATTCGTCGAAGCTGTGGTTCCGAAAATCGAAGCAGCATGGCCGGGCACCCGGGCGGTCGCCTTCGGCCATCTTGGCGACGGAAATGTCCATTTCCATGTGATCGCCCCGCCAGGCAAGGCAGCCATCAGCTGGGAACAAGACGAAGGCAAGCTGATCAGCCGGCAAGTACATGACCTCGTTACCGAATGGGGCGGTTCGATCTCCGCCGAACACGGGATCGGCCAGCTCAAGCGCGAGGAACTCGCCCGCCTCGGCGATCCCGTTTCGCTGGCGATGATGCGGCAGGTCAAGCAGGCGCTGGACCCCGCAGGCCTGCTGAATCCCGGCAAGCTGCTTTAGGCAAGTTCACCACAGCAACTCGCCGGGGTACGCTTGCGCCTTGCTGCCGCAAGGCCTAAAGGCACGCCTTTCGCAAATCCAGAATAGGACAAGAATCCATGGCGACCGCGCCGCAACAGGTTTCGTTACCCCTGTTTTACAAAGAGTTGGTGCCGCTCAACAGTACCGAGCACAAAGCTTGGAAGAGCCGCAGGACCGACAAGGCGAAATGGCTGAGCAATATCCACGCCGTTCCGCTTACCGTCGAAGAATTCCCGATGGCGCAGCGCAACTTTCCGATCATTTTTTCAAGCGGAGACAACCCGGTACCGCTGGCGCTGATGGGTCTCAACGAAGGCATCAACGTCTTCGTCGACGATGAAGGCGGCCTCAGGGAGAACGTCTACGTGCCGGCTTATGCCAGGCGCTATCCATTTATATTGGCCAAGTTGCGGCCCGAGTCGGATGAACTCTCCCTGTGTTTCGATCCGACCAGCGAACTCATCGGTGATTTTGAAGACGGTACTGCCCTGTTCGAGGACGATACTCCGTCCGCGACTACCAACGACACGTTGAAGTTCTGCGAACAGTTCGAAATCGCGGGCCACAAGACCTCCAATTTCGTGGAGGAGCTGAAGAAGCACGACCTGCTGACCGACGGCGAACTGAATATCCAGCTCGATGGAATGGAAAAACCGTTCCATTATAGCGGTTTCCAGATGGTTCATGGCGACAAGCTGCGTGAATTGCGCGGTGACGTGCTGCGGTCATGGAACCAGAACGGCATGCTGCCGCTCGTTTTCGCCCACATATTCTCGCTTGAACTGACTCGCGAAGTCTTCGCCCGTCAGGTGCAGCAGGGCAAGGGTCCGGTTCCGGCACCCGAAGGTTGATTCCTGCGGACCAGCCGCTTCCGGGCAGCTGGTCCACTTCACGCTTGCATCAACTAGTTCAAGAACCTATGTTGAAATTGTTCCGTCAGTGCTTCCCTCATGGCCTGACGGGGCTTGGTGCATTCGTGCACCTCCTCCCTGAACCTTGGCCACCTCGCGCATTTGCGCGAGGTGGTTTTTTTATTCGGCCGCTTCGGGCCAGGATGAAGCAATTTCAGATTGGCCCAGCGCCGCAACTTCGCCGGCAAGACGGCTGACAAGCCCAGACAGCAGTTCGGCAATGCAGGCGAAACCCTTGCCTGGCTCGTCAAGCCGCGAATCGAGATAGACGCTGCGGTCGATTTCCAGTTGCAGTGCATGCAGGCCACTTTTCGGTATGGCGTGACGCTCCAGCACATAGCCGCCGGCATAGGGCCGGTTATGGACCGCGCAGCGCTGCATCTCTTCGAAATAGGCAAAAGCCGACGCGACAAAGCGGCCATGACAGGCGGCGCCAAAGCGGTCGCCCAACACAAATTCGGGAGGCGCCTGGCTGCCGCGCCGCGCCAGCGAAGGCATCGAATGCAGATCGATAAGAAGGGCCGTGCCCCAGCGACGACGCAGATCCGCCAGCGTCGCCGCAAGACATTCATGGTAGGGCTCGTGTACTTCGGAAATCCGCTGCGCGAGCTCGTCATGTTCGTGCCGACGCTTCCAAAGCTCGCCGATACCCGGCAGGCGCCGTGGGATCAGCCCCAGCCCGGTGCGGGCTCGCCGCCCCGGAGTGTAACTGCCGACATCGATGCCCGAGTCCGCCTGGATCATGTCCCAGTCGACATCATCGGGCGCGCGGTTGAGGTCGATCATCGCGCGCGGCGCATTGGCAACCAGCAGCATCGCGCCGGTTGCCTTGGCCACGCTTTCGGCCAGCACGTCCGCATAGCGGTCTTCGAGGCGCAGAGCGGCCGAATCGGGATGGCGCATCCGCTTGAGAAGCGTCGCAGGATAGGAGCGCCCGGCATGCGGCACAGCGATCAGCACAGGGATCGCCGAAGGTTCCGGCCCGGAAAGAACGAACGCTGGCTTGCCGGGAAGGCCGGGAATCAGGCCTCCTTCCGTACGTCGCGAATCATTGTCGTCCATGCCTGCGCGCCTCATGAAGGATTAGCTGGCCTTTTCGCTCATCTGTGTCAAAGTCGGTCATCTGTCAAAGCTGTCGAGAATGTTAAGAGGTTAGGAGCTATAATCGCTCACTATCGCCAGCCGCCCACAGGGCCTGCAAATTTCGACTAACGGACCGGAGGCCATGATCCGCATCCTGCTTGCTGAAGACGACGAGGCAATGCGCACCTATCTGGCGCGCGCACTGGAAACTGCCGGTTATGACGTGGTCGCGGTGGACCGCGGCACCGAAGCCCTGCCCTATCTTGAACAAGAGCATTTTGACCTGCTGTTGTCCGACATCGTCATGCCGGAAATGGACGGGATAGAGCTGGCGCAGCGCTGCGCGGAAATCTGCCCGGGCACCAAGGTGATGTTCATCACCGGCTTTGCCGCCGTCACGCTGAAGGCGAGCCGCGAGGCACCTCAGGCCAAGGTGTTGTCCAAGCCGTTTCACTTGCGCGACCTCGTGCTGGAAGTGGAGCGCATCTTCGGCCAACCCGAACAGGCGAGCATCTGAACCGATCCGGCTTCAACGCGCTTGCATAGAGCGATTCCCGTCGCTAAATGCACGCCCCTGCCCGATGGCCTGGCCGTCGGGAATCACGAATGGCTCGGGCGTATAGCTCAGTGGTAGAGCACTGTGTTGACATCGCAGGGGTCGGAAGTTCGAACCTTCCTACGCCCACCATTCGGACTTTCAGGCAAGATGTCGATTCCCGCCGCGGCGGCGGCGCTTGTCGGATCGCGTGAGACTTGTCCAAAGGACCAGGACTTAACCGTCGCCGGTGAACCCGGTCAGCGAATCCGTCTGCGGCCCAAGCCCGTTCACAAGCGACGCCGACACCTTGCCCGGCGTTTCGATCCGGATCGAGTCGAACCAGTCGGTCGGCAAGCCTTTGGCAATCACTTCCGCGAAAGGCATGACGCAAAGCGCGGACTGCGCCATGCGTTCGCGCAGCAGCATGCGGGCGCCGGCAAATGCGTCTTCGGGCTGTCCGGGCAACCTCTTGCCATCGATCCACACGGCCCTTTGCGTTGAAATGCCGTTGCAGGACAGTTCACCGGCAAGCTTTTCGAAGGCCGCCACGTTATCGATGCGATCATCGGAGACGATGAGCAGATGCACCGGAATCCGCGAAACGGGTCCGGTCAGTTCGCGAAGTATTTGGTCATGGATCGTCGGCGTGGTGTTCGTCCCGATCTCCGGCCTGGCGTTTATCTCGCAAATCAGAGCCCCGGTTTCGGTCCAGGGACGATGCAGGTCGGGAATGATGAGATCGACACCCGCCAGGTCGAGATCGAGCAGGTTCGCGGCACGGATCGCCAACTCAAGATTGTCGGGATGCACCTCGTCAAGCGGGACGAGGACCTGCTCCCCTCCGGTCGAGACATTGTTCTTCCGGCGAAGCTGGACGTATCGCCCGTCTTCGACGACGCTGTCTGCCGCGAGCCCCAGTTCCCTGAGCATGGCTTGCGCCTCATCATCGAGCGCGAGCACCTGCTTGCGCCCAGTGCGGAGTATTCTCTGAAACCGGGGCGTTGCCAGCTTGAGCGCCAAGAGTTCGGCGATGGTGGAATGGCCATCGCCTGTCACTCCTCCGGCAATCCGGCGCTCAGCCTTGATAACCTCGCCGTTCAGCACCGTGAGGCGATAGTCCCTGCCGTGGAAATGCTTTTCCACGATCAGCATGTCCGACACTTCAACCGCAGCTTCAAAGGCCTCGCGGACAGCCTTGGCATCTTTCAACCCGGCGAATACGCCCTCGCCCTGCGACAGGTTGACCGGCTTGATGACCACCGGATAGCCGAGACTGTCCGCAGCAGCGACGGCGCGCTCCGCCGTCGGCGCGGCGAGCTGCCTTGGTGCGGGCAGCCCTCCCTGCCGAAGAATTTCCGCGGTCTGAACCTTGTTCCTGCTGATCCGGCAGCCCAGCTCACTCGTCCCATCGGTAACAGTGCTGTCGAGCAGCCGGCGGTGGCATCCGGTTCCATAGCAATAGACGTTCGCGATGACGCGATGCACGGGAATCGCCTGACGGATCGCAGCCCGCAGAAGATTGACTATCTCGACGTTGGGAGGCGCATGTTCGGCGAAACGCCTGCCCAGCTCCGATAATGCATCCGTTGCGGATGCGCCCGCCGGGCCTCCGCCGGCCTCTTCGACGAGGCGATTGAGTGTCGGGATCGCCCACGATAGTGCGATGCGTGCTGCCGCCTGATCGTAGTACGGAAACGCGACTTCGAAGCTGGATCTATCCTCGGATACCGGTCGGGGCGATCCCACGTAGAAATCGCCCTGGACCGGGATACGGTAATTGTTCTGCAGCGCGATCGCCAGTCCCAGCGCACGCGATACCAGACCCTTATCAAGGGTCGCTTCCGGCAGGGGTAATTCGAAGTCCCGGGTCAGGTCGGCCATCGCCCTGTCCAATAAGGCCAGATCGATATCCCGGTCGGTCCTGACGGTCAGTTCGCCTATGATGGCGGGTTGCCGAAATCCGAACAGGAAGCCGGGCAAGGCGCGCCAGGCACCGCGGATCCTGACCACCGGGGAAACGCCTTGTCGCGGCGCCGGCAATTCCTCGCCGATCGCCTGGTCTTCAAGTGCCATCAAACGCCTCAAGTCAGCCGCAAGGGCGAAGATGGCCTATGGGATTGCGATGGGATCGTCCAGTTTTGCCGTCGTCGGGCCTGTGTCTGGCGGACGCGTCAATTGTAAACGTCGCGGAAAAGATCGGGATCGTCAGGACCGGGCTTTACGTCGCCCTCGGCCAGCCCGTCTGGAAGCAGATAGGCTTCGCCCGCGCCGCGGCGTAACCGCACGGTCTTCTTTCCCGGCGCGAGATCGACCGGCGTCGTGAAGCTTGCACCGTCGATTTCGATCTCGCCGGACAGCTTGCTGCCGTCCAGCCCATAAAGCGCATAACGGCCCGCCACGGGAGGGTCGAATGACTGGCTGGCGCCAGAGTGCAATTGCCGCCCCGTGATCCTGATGTTGGGCGAAATCGCAACGTAGCGGTCGCGGATAAGGGGATCGATCACCGGCCGGATCGCGTCCAGCCGATAGGACGAGATGAGCAGTTTCGGTGGCGCATCGCGCAACCCACGATAGGCAACAGATGCCTCGCCCTCATTCAGCGTTATCAGATATCTGCGCTTGTCGAGCCAAAGCGGGGTCGACTCGCGTCGGTCGGGTAGCATCCCGATTCCATCGAAATAGGTATCGCTGGGCTGCAGCATCGCCTCTGCGCGGGCGACCAGATCAAGCTGGGCACGATTGCCGATACGCAGGTAATATAGGTTGGTGGCAAAACTCAGCGCGATTGACGCTGCCAGCGCGATGAAAGCGAGCCGCCGGTACGGACTGTCCAAAGCCAGTCGATCATAGGCCCGCATAGGCCAGAGTGCCAGGAACGGCAGCGCCATGATGAAGACATAGGGCCAGGGCTCGGAATGCGTGAACACCAGCACGGCAACAACGAGCGTGAAAATCAGCGCGATGCGCTCCTTGGTTTCGAGATTGCTGAAGCGGGCAAGAGCCACTGCCAGCCCCGCGAAGCAGGCTGCGTAGAGGACGGCATTGCGACTTAGCGTCTGCCAGACGTAAAGGCGCAGACCGCCGTAGGCCTCCGCCCCCCCGCGCGTCGCGATATCGGCGGGGACCATCAGCAAATTGTCCAGGACGGGGAGTGGGTCGGCACCTCCGAACACCAGGCAGTAGGCGGTAACCGGCAGCAGCCAGCCCGCTACGAGCCACGTCCCGCGAACCATTCCGACAGCGAGGCGGCGCGTGGCAAGGGCGTCACCGACAAGGGCAAGGCCAAGCGCGACATCGAAATAGATCGCCTTTTGCGTGGCCAGGAATGACAGGCCGGCAAGTACGCCCGCCACAACGATCCGCACCGGCCGGTCGGCGTTGCCGCGCAGTAACGCAAGCAAAGCCGCTACCGCGAAGAACACCGCCAGTGGCTCCGAAATGGTCCGGAAGATCCGCTCCATGAAAGTAGAGAAGCCCAGGAGAACGAGCACGACCAGAAGGGACCGGGTCTTGTCCTCTCCAAGGGTGCGGGCGCACGCATAGACCATGGCAAGCGTCCCGCAGCCGAGCAACGAAGTCAGCAGCCGACCCGCGAGCATGGTCGATCCGGCATTCCAGCCAATCCAGTGGGCCGGTTTGTAAAAGAAGGCATAGCCCACCGCCTTGCCCGGCCAGATCGTGTCGAAGTACCCGTCGAACAAGAATTTCGACTGACCCAACTGCCAGAATTCGTCCATCACGAAACGACTGTTCCAGGCAAGCACGAACAGCAGCACCAGCTTGAGCGCGACCGCGCCAGGCAGCAGCGTCGACAGGCGCGGCACGGTCGGACCTGTCTTGACGTTGGTCTCTCCGATCGCCGTTGCGTGCATGGCTCTTGGCTGTCCTGTGTCCTGTGAGGCTGCCGTCAGGCAGCCTCTTTTTCAGACTGCGCGACGTGCTCCATCCGCCCCTTGGGCACCTTGGTGCGCGCACCCCAGGCTTCGTCGACTATTGCCTTGCCGGCAAGCACGGGCGCGGGCTGCGCCTTTTCGCCGTTCACCAACGAGAGCAGGAAGTTCTTGAAGGCATTGACCGAGCGCACGCCCTCCTGCGGATCGGTAACGGCCTGCACCGCCTTGCGCAGCATGTAGCGCGGCCGGAAATGAAAGCGGCGGACTGCATGTTCGCAGAAGTCTTCAAGGTCCTTTGCAGTCAGCCCCGGCAGGTTGAGCACGCAGCGGTGCCCGCCATCCGGATTCAACCATTCGGCGAAGTCAGTGGTGGCCAGAAACCCGTTCTCTTCGGCCCATTGGTAGGCGCCGGTGCCGGGATAGGGCATGACCGGATAGAACTGGGCGCTGTCGGGGTCGAGATCGATCGCGAGGTTGAGCGTCTTCTGCAGCGTCTCGCGGGTTTCGCCGGGAAAGCCGACCATGAAGCAGCCATGCACGAGGATGCCGAGCTTCCGGCAATTCTCCATGAATTCCTGCTGCTTCTCCAGCGTCTGGCCCTTGCGCATGTTGACAAGCAACGTCGCATCGCCGGATTCGAAGCCGGTCGCGCACTGACGCAGCCCGGCATCCTTGAGTGCCGCCAATGTATCGTGATCGACGTTGACGCGGATATTGGCGAAGAATGGCAGGGTGACACCTTCCTGCTTGACGAGATGCGCGATCTCCTGCGCGCGGGCCCGGTCGGACGTGAAAGTGTCGTCCTCGAAGACGATTTCCTTCACTTCCGGCATGTTCTCCTGGATCCACTTCATTTCCGCCACGACGTCGGCCGGCGAGCGCGTGCGATAGTCGTGGCCGTGCATCACTTGTGGATAGACACAGTAAAAGCAGCGCGCCCGGCAGCCGCGTCCGCTGATAAGCATGACCATCGGGCTGTTGGCGATGGTGAAGAGGTAATTCCGGGGATTGAGAAACTTTTTGTAGACCGGTGCGGCCCAGGGCAATGCGTCCATGTCCGTAATCAACGGGCGCTCGCCGCTGCGCTGCGGACCGTTGCCGCCACGCCAGGCAAGGCCGAGGACGTCTTCGGTCCCCTCACCTTTGTCCAGCGCTTCGGCGAGTTCGGAGATCGTATAGTCGTATTCGCCGACCGTGACGAAATCGAGCGCTTCGCACTCATCCAGCGCCGCCTTCCACTCCGACGTGACATGCGTTCCCGAACAGCAGAATTTCGCCTTGGGCAGCGCGGCTTTCAGAAGCTCGACCGTCTCGAGGTCATGGGCGATGCTGGGAGTAGACGTCTCGACGACAACGAGGCCGGGGCCGAAGTCCCTGAGCTTCGCAATCGCCGCCTCGCGGTCGATCCCGTCGGCCGGGCAGTCGACCAGCAGGCATTCGTGCCCGCGTTCCATGGCCAGGCCGGTCGCATAGGCGAGCCAGTAGGGATAATACATCGTGCCCGACTTGATCACGCCGGGGCTGCGCTGGGAGCGCGAGAAATGCCAGTCGTTCAATGGCGGATTGATAAAGGCTATGCGCATATCGTTCAGGCCGCTTGTTGAAGGGTTCGTGGTGCCGGTCGGAAGTCTATCCGAAGCCAGTTGAAGAATTGGCGATAGGCTTCGGCGAGAAGTGCCTGCTGCCGCGCACGGGCGGCGGCCTGCAGCGGTTTGGTTTCGCAATCGAGCACGTCGAGAGCCCGCGAAGCCCACTTGCCGTCGGTGAGATCCACGAGGCGGTCGCACTGCCCGGCCTGTTCACAGAAGGCGCGCACTTTACCGGCATAATTGAGTGCAACAAAAGGCGTGCCCACATTGCTGGCGAAAATGACCGGATGGAGGCGCATCGAGATGAGCGCCTTGGCGCCGGCGATGCAGCCCTGCACTCCAGCGGGCGTGATGCGGTCGGTATCGATGATCTCCATGCCGTCGAAACCGGCCGTGATGCGCTTGGCGAACGCAGCATCCTCGGGATTCATCGTCGGCAGGATGGCGATGTGCTCGCCGCGTTCCTGCAGCGCCGCAATAAGCCTGCGCCAGTTCGCAAGACTCGCGTCGATCTGTGTTCCGTCCAGCGCATAGATATTCTCGAAACTCGACCATGCGCAGGGGGAGATCAGAATTCGCCCCGGGGCTTGCGACACACGCTCGCTTGCAAGTTCGATTGCCGGATCGCTCGCGGTCAGCGCTTGCGAAAGGCCGCAGGAGCGCAACAACCGTGTCGAGGCCTCGTCGCGCGTGACAATCAGCGAGCGCCCGGAAAAGGCAACCCGCAGCAGCGCGCGGGAAATACTTGTGCGAAGCGGACCCGCGCCGATGCAGAAGACGCCGGTCGCCGTCCCACAGGCGCGGGCAAAGCCGAAGATGGCGCAAACCGCGATGTGTTTTGCAAGGCTAAGGTCGTGGAGCCACTGGCCGCCGGCGATCACGATTGCACGGAACCGCGCCAGCACCATCAGCAGCTGCGGCAGCACCAGCAGGGTGCCGTGACCAACATCGCGTGAGGCCGCTTCCGACGCCAGCATATCAGCGATGAGAAAATCTCGAGCCCGCTCGGACTGCGGCACGGGTCGAATGTCGAAGCCGCTCGGCCCGATCGCGCCAAGGTAAAGATCGACTGGCGAGTCACCTTCCCCGATGGCCGCGACGAGGCGCGATGCAACGCAGGTGCTGATTGCTTCGTCGCCCTTGTTGCCCGCGTTCTTGAGCGCAAGCAGCGCGACGCGCGACCGCTTTGCCCGCGCGCGCTCGTTGTCGCCCCGGATGAACAGGCCCTCGATCTGGCCCCAGCCGTAAGCGAGATGGGTTGCGGCGAAGAGCAGGACCAGCCGCGGCAACAACAGCGGCCGTCCGGCACGCAAGGCAACCCAAGCGGCGTAGAGGACGATCAGCGGAAGGTAGAGCGGCAGACCCGGGATCGTCATCGGTGGCAGCAACAGGAGCGGCGATGCCGCTTTCGGATGGCGGCGTGTCAGCCACGTCCGTCCCCTTCCGTAGCCGCGCATGTTCCGCGTCCAGGAAGCGAGATCGGCCCGCTGGCGATGGATCACCGTTGCATCGGGCGTGGCAAAGAGCTTCAGCCCAAGGTCAGTCAGACGGTGCGACAGATCCTCGTCCTCGCCCATTCGCGCGAAGCGGGGATCGTATCCGCCGGCAAGCTGCAGAGCCTCCGTTCGGTACATGACGTTGAGACCGGGCAAGTGGTCTACGAAGCGTCCCTCCCTGGGGACTTGCCCCTGCACCGAACCGCGCGAACCGAGGAAGGTGCCGAGCATCACACCCAATGCTTCGTAATGTGCGGACTCTCCTTCGGGCGGCCGGTTTCCGCCACCGACCGCGGCGGCCCCGGTTGCAAGCGCGGCCTGCATCAGCCGGGAGAGCCAGTCCCGCGGAGCGATGCAGTCGGCGTCGAGAAATGCGACGTAGTCGCTCTTCGCTGCGCGCCAGCCGGCATCGCGATTCCGGCTGATCGAGCGCGTCGGGCTCGACATCACCTTCACACCCGGCAAACTGGCGCGGGCCTTGGCCACCGTGGCGTCGGTCGATCCGTCATCGACGAGGATAACCGAAAAGTCCGGATAGTCCTGGGCAGCGAGCGAACCGAGACAATCGCCGATCTTGGCTTCCTCGTTGCGCGCGACGACCACAACGGTCACGGCGGGATGAGCCGAATGCGCGATCATGGCCTATGCCTCCGGCGCAGCAGGGCAACTACCGGCAGAGCAGCCAACGCAATCGCCAACATGCCGATGATGCGAAGATCGATGGCAAAGTGCGCAGCGAGCTGGAGATCGTATCCGCGAAGGGCAAGGATGCCCGACCATGTCCATTCGCGGATGCCGAGCTGACCGGGCGTGATTGCGGCAAGCTGCGTCGCCTGGACGATGGTGAAGCCGGGCACGATATCGCTCATCGCAAGCGGCAGGCCGAATGCGACGATCAGCAGCGGAGCCCGCACCAATAGCGTGAAATAGCGAAGCACCGACAGCGCGTAGATCTCAAACATGAAGCGCTGCGAAAGCAGGCCTGCCGAGGTGCTTCGCTCGAACAACTCCACAAGTTTGCGCATCTTCGGAAGGAAGCGCTCGAGAACCGCAAGGGCGCCGATTGCCGGCCCGACAAAGCGCAGACAGGCCGCGCCTGCGATCAGCGCTGCCACTGTGACCATCGCCCATTGCCCGAGAGTGCCGCCCAGGCTCCACACGATCAGGGCGGGCAAGGCCATCACCACGAGCACGAGCACGTCGAAGACCTGCTCGAATAGCGAAGTCCCCGCGCCATGACTGGCGTTCAGTCCATGCCAGCGCTTCACCGCCCAGCCGCGCACGATTATCGAGGCCAGGTACACGGTCAGGAATTGCGACATGAAGGCGGCAAGCGCAGTACAGCCATAGTAGAAGGAGAACGGAACGCCCTGCTGCTCCCCACCCGTCTTTGCGAGCACGCGCTGCCATTTCAGGGCGCTGAACGCGACCTGCAGCACAGTGAGGCCGGTAATCGCCGCGACCAGCCAAAGCGGCGCGGAAACCAGTGTTTGCAGGGCATCGCCCGCCGTGAGCCCGCTCCAGGCGCCCAGCGCAACCGTGCAGGCAAGCGCCAGCACGAACAGGACGAGGCTCCAGACGATCGCAGCGGTCCTCGACCAGACGGGCTTGCTCCGCGCCGGAATGGAGGTTTCCGGCCTAGTGGTCATCGGCAGGACAGCGTCAGAAGCCATGCCGGTGGCTCAGGTTGTCGAGCAGCAGCTTGAGGACGAAGCCGGTCAGCACCATCGTTACGCCCGCCACGCAGGCGGTGGTGATGACGAACGCGAGATGGACCGACTGCTCCATGTTGCCGCCCACGAGGATCCAGCGCAGGGCAAGCAGGAAGTCGGCCGTGAAGCCTGCCCCGGCCAGGATCGCGCCGATGAAGACCAGCCCCTCGACAGCGCGCGCGCGCGCCAGCCATGGCACGATCTTTTCGCCCTCTACGGGGTGGTAACTGGCGATGGCGACTTTCGCGAGCGTGCCCAGCAGGATCGCCGATAGGCCGATCAGCGTCGACATGGTCGCCAGCGCGACGAAGTGGATGCCGAGATAATGCCCGAAGATGCGCACCGGGCCGGAGGCAAGAGCGGCGAGACCGATCATGCCCACCACCAGCAGGGTGAAGCCGGGCACAAGATAGACGACGTCGGGCGCGCGGGCGATGATCAGCCGCAAATGCCGCCAGCCGTCGCGGAAGGAGCGCAGGTGCGGCGGGCGGTCCCGCTTGTCGGGATAGAGCTTGATCGGCACTTCGCGGATGTCGAGGCCGGCGCGATGCGCATTGATCACCATTTCCGAGGCGAATTCCATGCCGGGCGAACGCGCGCCGATCCTGACGAAGGCATCGCGAGTGAAGCCGCGCATGCCGCAGTGGAAGTCCCGGATCGGCGAGCGATATAACCAGCGGCCAATGGCCGAAAGCACCGGGTTGCCGAGATATCGGTGAAGCGGCGGCATCGCACCCGGCTCGATCCCGCCGGCGAAGCGGTTGCCCATGACAAGCTCCGCCCCGCCCTCAAGCGCTTCGATGAAGACGTCCAGCCCGCTCCAATCATAGGAATCGTCCGCGTCCGCCATGATCAGATATTCACCGCGTGCCGCTTCGGCCGCGGCCTGGATCGCCGCGCCATAACCCCGGATCGACTGATGAATGACCCTTGCGCCATGCGCCCGGGCGATCCTGACCGAATTGTCCGTCGAACCGTTGTCGCCGACCACGACTTCGCCTCTTATGCCCCGCGCCGCAAAGGCATCGAAAGCCTTGCGGATGCAGATACCGAGGGTCTTTTCCTCGTTCAGACAGGGGATTATCGCCGAAACCAGCGGAACCTCGCCAAGCGCATCGCCGTCGAGCGCCGCCAGATCTTCGGGCGTCAGGGAGGGGTGATGGAGGCTTTCCGGCCAGACATCTGCAGCGTCAATCTCCGACGCCAGGAAGTTGTGGTTTGCGTCCATGTTGTCCCACCAAGTCCAACCGGTATTCGCTTGGTGGCCCTAGCCGGGCCCGGTCGCGCGCTCTTCGTCGAACTTCCTAGGGTGACGTGGGTTAACAAATCGTACAGAATTCCCGAGAATTTGCCGCAACTTCCCAGGCCGAGGGGCCCCGATTTTCGGCCTGGGACCGAATTCGCGACTAACCTTGTCCGCGCCGTCCCCTGCGAAAGGCATTGGTTAACTTTTCATGGCTAGACGGGATCGCGTGAAATCAATTCACAAGATGCGGTCGGGTGTGGTGATCAAAGAGCGCGATTGGATCGTTCCGGCTATCCTGCTGACCGTCGTCACTGGCGTTTCGGCGCTGTCGTTCATTCCCGACGCGTCCGGCCTCATCCCAGCTCTGAATATCCTTCCTGCATGGATGGCTGCCGCGGCCATTATCGGCAGCATAACGGCTTTTCTCTCGATGGCGGCACGGGGGGTCAGCAGTCCGATCGCCGAGCTGCGCAGCGTGGACCGGCAGCGCGCCGTATATGTTGCGAGCATCATCCTGCTTGCCGGCCTCAACATGATTGCCTTCATGTGGATGAAACCGCTGCTCAATTACCTCGTCCCGTTCTCCGCCGATCCTCTCCTTGCCGACGTCGATAACGCGATCTTCCTGGGGCATGATCCCTGGAAGTTTTTCACATGGCTCAATTTTCCCTGGTCAGGGCTTGTCTATCATCAATGCTGGTTTGTGATGATGATACTGATGCTGCTGGTCGTGACGGTCGCGCCACCTTCCCCTCAAAGGTCCGCGATGATGCTGAGCTATTTCGTCCTTTGGTCGATAGTCGGCCCCGTCATCCACACGCTCATGCCGGCCGCGGGCCCGATCTTCTATTCGCGCATGGGCTATGGGGATCGCTTCGACGCCCTCGCACCCGGTCCCGAGACCCAATGGGTGGCCGATTACCTCTGGTCGATCTACTCTACTCAGAGTTTCGGCGCGGGCGCCGGAATTTCCGCCATGCCCTCGATGCACGTCGCCACCACCGTATGGATAATGCTCGCGGTGTGGATGTTCGCCCGCCAGTTCATTCTTCCGGCACTGGCGGCAGGCAGCGTGATCTTCTTCCTGTCGATCTCGCTCGGCTGGCACTATGCCGTCGACGGAATCGCCGGCGCGGTTGCCGCGATCGTCTGCTTCCTCGTCACGCTGGCCTATTTCCGCTCGAGATACCCGGACGCGGCACGGCTTCCGGAGGGGATTCCCGGAACGGCGGAACCACCGGCCGACAAGCCGGCAGTTCTCGCCTGATTACTTGCCCTGCCAGTTTGGCTTGCGCTTTTCGGCGAAAGCGCGCTCGGGCGTATAGTTCAGTGTTGGAAAACCTCCTTGATATCGCAGGGTTCGGGAATTCATTCCTACCCACGCCCGCCATTCGTTCCCTTATCGGTTGAGGGCAGGTTTTGGAGGCAGTCGCCCCATATCTCGAAAGGCACCCTGGCCCCCGCGTCGCGCAGCGTCACAACTTCGACGAGGCGGCAATTCGCGCGGGCGTAGGCGCTGACGCGCTCCCGGCTGTAGACATTCACCGGCTGGATAAGCGGATCACGCGCCATGACGACCACACCCGGCCCCTGTGTAAGGATCGCGTCGATCGCGGCATGAGTCGGCAGATGGCTGACATCGTTCTCGATCGCACTGCTCAGATGATGCGGGAAGACCAGCGGCGACAAGAACCGCTTGCCCGACAGCGCATAGAGATAGCTCGGTGCGTCGAACGCAAGCAGCCCTCCCCCGGGGTCATGCTGCCGGATCAGGCGCGCAGTCTTGTCCATCGCCTCGGCACTGGCGCGCGACCAACTGCGGCTCGGCGGATGGTACCACAGGCTGGCGTAGAGCACTAAAGCGACGATCATGGCCAAGCGGAGCATATGCCGGCCAAGAACCAGTCCCGCCGCCACGCAGAGCGGAACGAGCAACGGCAGCGTATAGTGCACAAAGAAGTTTGGCACCGCGAGGAAGCCGACAAGCGCCGCGATCAGCCAACCGGCGAGAAACCGCCGCGTGCGCCGGTCGGCGCCTGCTCCGAACAAACCCCAAAGCGCCAGCGGCAGCAGCACGGCTAGCCGAAGGAGAATACCAGTCAGCCGGAACCCACCGCCGCCAATCGCCGCCTTGGCCAGGTTGGAGATGACCATGGCGTGCCAGAACTCCCGCCAATGGCCCAGCTGCCAATAGCAGGCGGCGATCGCCAGCGTTGGAAGCGCACCGATCGCTGCGCAGGTCGCCGCGACGCGCGCAATGGCGATCAAGGGCCTGCCGGCGCGATGCAGGGTTACCAGGACGTAGAGGCCAAAGAAGATCGATTCGAAAAGGGTGGTCTGCTTGATGGTTATCGCAAGTCCGCAAAGGGCCATCGCCGTCCAGATCGGCCAACGTACCGTGCCTTGGGCGAGCGCATCCATTTCCCGGACGATAAGAAATGCGGCGCACGCGATCAGGAGATTGTAGAAGTCTGGCGCGTTGCCACCCGCGCCCTCGAAGATCACGGCGATGACCAGATAGGCCAGACCAGCGAACAGGCCGCCCTGCCAGCCGGTCCACTCGCACACGATGCGTGCAATCACTACCGCAGTTGCGGCCACGAAGATGCATGCGACGATCTGATAGGCGAGCACCGACGTCGAGACGCCGGCGATCAGGTAGTAGATGAGAAACAGCCCGAGTGGTTTGCGGTCCCAGACATCGACATAGGGCAGCAGTCCCTCGTGCATCCGCTGCCCTACGAGGAAATAGAACAGGTCATCCGCCGAACGGTTGGTGTCCCCAAAGGTCGTGAATTTCAGCGCGACTGCGATCAGCGTGAAAAGTATCGCCAGGGTCGCCGTACTGGCGAAGATTCCGCGTTCGCCGGAAGGACGCGTACCGGCGATACGGAATCCCATGCGGTTATTTGCCCTGCCAGTTTGGCTTGCGCTTTTCGGCGAAAGCGCGCGCGCCTTCCTTGGCGTCCTCGGAACTGAAGACGTGGGCGATATAAGGTCCCTGCCGCTCGTTGATCTCCGCGTCGGGCCATAGCCAGGAATCCCGGATGATGCCCTTGGACGCAATGAGCGCCAGCGGGCCGTTCTCGGCGATCGCCGCCGCGAGTTCGCGGGCAGCTTCGATCGCCGGTCCGTCGGTAACGCGGTTGACGAGACCCAGGTCATAGGCACGCTCGGCGCTAATCGGATCGCCGGTCAGCGCCAGTTCCATCGCCAGCGGGCGCGGGAGCAGGCGTGGCAACTGCACGACGCCGCCGCCTGCGGCCACAAGGCTGCGCTTGGCCTCGGGAATCCCGAATTTGGCACCCTTGTTGGCGACGATCATGTCGCATGCCAGCGCCAGCTCCATTCCGCCGGCCAGCGCATAGCCGTCGACCGCCGCGATCACGGGCTTATTGGGAGTCCAGCTGGTCAACCCGCCGAAACCGCGTTCGCCCGCCACCGGCATCTCGCCCTTGAGGAAACCCTTCAAATCCATGCCGGCGCAGAAGGTGCCGCCCGCACCGGTCAGGATGGCGCAGCGCAGGCCGGCTTCCTCATCGAGCCGGTCCATCGCCGCCGCGATCGCCTCGGCCACGGTTTTCGTCATGGCATTGCGCGCTTCAGGGCGGTTGATTGTTACTTCCAGTACGCCATTGGCTTCGCTGACCAGCACTTCCTCACTCATCTCGTTTCTCCTCAATCCCGCAGGCCGGTACGCCGAGTCGCAGCCGAATCGGCTTCCAGCCATACTTGCCTTGCTTAGCGAGCTTCCTCTGCTAAGAGGCTGCCCAAATTCCACCCCGGGCTTCAGAGGACATTATGGCAAAAATCAAGGTCAAGAACCCTGTCGTCGAAATCGACGGCGACGAGATGACACGGATTATCTGGCAGTGGATTCGTGAAAAGCTGATCCTGCCTTATCTCGATATTGACCTGAAATATTACGACCTCTCGATCGAGAAGCGCGACGAGACCGACGACCAGATCAC
>JAGREL010000126.1 GCA_020446575.1 Novosphingobium sp.
TTTGCGGCTCGACCACGGTCAGCGCCAGCATCGTCGCAATGGCGGCATCGGTCGCGGTGCCGCCATTGCGCAGCATCTGCGCGCCGGCTTCGGCTGCACGCGGATCGGCGGCGCTGACGACGCCTTTCGGCAGAAGGGGCTCATGCGCGGGCGTGGTCGCGCAGGCAGCGAGCAGCAGCGGCGCGAACAGGCAGGCCAGCAGGCGGAAAGGCATTGCGCGCAGGGTCATTCGGTTCCGACCGCATCGGCAATCCGGGCAAAGCCGTCGCGCCGCATCAGCGCCTCAAGGCCGCGCGTGATCGTGCGGGCGATCCCCGGACCTTCATAGACCATCGCCGAATAGAGCTGGACGAGGCTCGCACCGGCACGGATCCGCGCCCAGGCATCTTCGGCCGTGGCGATTCCGCCCACGCCGACCAGCGGCATCGTTCCGCCGGTCGCCTTGCGGAAATCGCTCATCCGCTGCTGGGCAAGATCCTTCAGCGGCGCGCCGGACAGTCCACCTTGCTCGGCTGCGTGAGCCGACTTCAGCGGTGGGCGCGAAATCGTGGTGTTGGAGACGATCAGCGCGCCGAGCCGTTTGTCGATCGCGATGCGGGCGATTGCGTCGATGTCGGCGGGTTCGAGATCGGGCGCGACCTTAAGGAACACCGGCGGGCCTTCCTCGCCCCTGGCCATGAGCACCGCATCGAGCAGGGCGGTCAGCGCGGCCTCGTCCTGCAGTGCGCGCAGGCCCGGCGTGTTGGGGCTGCTGACATTGACCGCAAGGTAGGACGCAAGCGGTGCCATCAGCCGCGCCATCATCGCATAGTCGGCAATGCGGTCGGTCGAATCCTTGTTGGCACCGATATTGACGCCGACCACGCCTGTCCTGAGCGCGGTCGAAGGGCTTGTGTTGCCGCGCCGCTTGCGCAGCCGTTCCACCGCTGCTGAGGCGCCGCCGTTGTTGAAACCCATGCGGTTTATCACTGCCTCGTCCTCTTCGAGCCGAAACAGGCGGGGCCTCGGGTTGCCTGACTGCGGTAGTGGCGTGATCGAGCCTACCTCGGCAAATCCGAAACCGAGGCCAAGCAGGGCATCAGGCACTTCGGCGTCCTTGTCGAAGCCGGCCGCCATGCCGAGCGGATTGGGAAAATCGATGCCGGCAACCTGCGTTTCAAGTGGCCCGCCAAGCTTGGCCCGCCTGCCTCCGGGCAAGGCCTTCAACGCAGCAATGGCAAGGCCGTGGGCACACTCGGCATCGAGCCGGAACAGCACGGGGCGGATCAGCGAATAAACCATTGCCGGTGGGCATAGACGCGCGGTCCGTGTCGCTCAATGCAGGGCATTCGGCTCAATCCTGAAACTGACCTGTTGAAACCTCCGTCCGGGCGCACTAGGTAAACCGGAACGAATCGATCCAATTTGGATCGTCAATGTGAATGGTAGCGATTTCATGCGCTTGTCGAGCATGGCCGATTATTCCGTCGTCATCATGACCGCCGCCGCGCGGCATTGTGGCGGTGCGCGCGTTTCGGCGGGCCAGCTCGCAGAGGAAACCGGCCTGCCGGCGCCGACCGTGCAGAAACTGGTCAGCCGCCTGACGTCTGCAGGCCTGCTGCGGTCATCGCGCGGAGTCGGCGGCGGCCTCAGGCTCGCCCGCCCGGCCGCCGCGATCTCGCTGGCCGATATCGTCGAGGCAGTCGAAGGGCCGATTGCGCTGACCGCCTGCATCGAGGAAGCGCGGCAGGATTGCACGCTTGAGGAGTGCTGCGCCGTGAGACAGCACTGGCCGGTCGTCAACCGGGCGCTGCGCGGGGCGCTGGCCGAAGTGAGTTTGACCGACCTGTCCGGCCCGGTTGCGGCAGTTGAAATCGAAAAGAAGAATTCGGGAGAGGTTCCGGCCGCGCTCGACACGAACGGAGCCCTTTGATGACCGACGAATCCGCCACGGGCGACACTTTCGAGAAGGACCGCGCCGCGCGAGAGGCAGCGGCAAGAGTCGCTGACTATGAACACGGCTGGTCTACCGACATCGAACAGGAATTCGCGCCCAAGGGCCTGAGCGAAGACACCGTCCGCTTCATTTCGGCCAAGAAGGATGAGCCGGAATGGATGCTGGAGTGGCGGCTCAAGGCCTATCGCCACTGGCTGACGATGACGCCGCCGGACTGGGCCAAGCTCTCGGTCCCGCCGATCGATTACCAGGACGCCTATTATTACGCCGCGCCCAAGAAGAAGGAGGCGCTGAAGAGCCTCGAAGAGGTCGATCCGGAAATCCTGCGCGTCTATGAAAAGCTCGGTATTCCGCTGGAAGAGCAGAAAGTGCTCGCCGGTGTCGAAGGCGCCCGCAAGGTCGCTGTCGATGCCGTGTTCGACAGCGTTTCGGTTGCGACCACCTTCCGCGAGGAACTGAAGAAGGCCGGCGTCATCTTCCTGTCGATCAGCGAAGCGATCCGCGAGCATCCCGAGCTGGTGAAGAAATGGCTCGGCCGGGTCGTGCCGCAGCACGACAATTATTTTGCGGCGCTCAACTGCGCGGTCTTTTCGGACGGCACTTTCGTCTACATTCCGGAAGGCGTGCGCTGCCCGATGGAGCTTTCCACCTATTTCCGCATCAATGC
>JAGREL010000127.1 GCA_020446575.1 Novosphingobium sp.
CGAATTCGCCCTTGATGTAAAGCTGCGGGATCGTCGGCCAGTCGGAATAGCTCTTGATGCCCTGGCGGATGTCCATGTCCTGCAGCACGTCGACACTTTCATAGCCGATGCCGAGATGGTCGAGGATCGCGATGGCCCGGCTCGAAAAGCCGCATTGCGGGAACAGCGGCGTTCCTTTCATGAACAGCACGACGTCGTTGGAGCTGACGATATCGCCGATGCGGTTGTGGGCGTCTGACATGATCTGGCGGGCCTCCTAAGGGCTAATGCGTCTCAGTTGGGGATATCCGTCGTCACTTGCAAGGCATGAAGTTCATTGCCCATGCGTTCGCCGAGCGCGGCATAGACCATCTTGTGCCGCTGAACGCGGTTCTTGCCGGCGAATGCGGAGGAAACGACATGCGCGGCATAGTGGTCGCCGTCGCCTGCCAGGTCGGTGATCGTGACCTGCGCATCGGGCAGCGCACTTAGGATCAGCGCCTCGATCTCGCTTGCCGCCATCGCCATTGCAAATTCCGCCCGTCCGTCAGCTTTCGCCCATGATCGCGCGGCGCGCTTCGACCTGTCTGGCCTCCAGTGCGCTGCGCACGTCGGCTTCGGTGATATCGACACCGGCCGAAGTCAGGTCGCCGAGCAGCTTGCGGATCACGTCTTCGTCGCCGGCTTCCTCGAAATCGGCCTGGACGACGCTTTTCGCGTAGGCGTCGGCCTCGGCAGGGGACAGGCCCATGCGTTCGGCCGCCCACTCGCCCAGCAACCGGTTGCGGCGTGCGGCGATGCGGAACATCATTTCCTCGTCATGGGCGAACTTCGCTTCTTCGCCCCGTTCGCGGTCATCGAAACTGGTCATAGTGAGTCGAACCCCTTGATCATCACCGGCGCGATAGGGTGGCCTTGTGTCAGGCGCAATCCCCAACGCGCACCACAACCTTGCCGATGGCCTTGCGGTCGGCGAGCAGGGCGATGGCCTCGCCCCCGCGCTCGAGCGGCAGGGCTTCGGAAATACGCGGCGCGATCTTGCCTGCCTTGAGCATCGCGAACAGCTCTTCGATCAGGCTGGCGATATGGGCCGGGTCGCGGTCCAGCACCGCGCCGAAGAACACGCCGCGAATGTCGCAGGACTTGAGCAGCGTCAGGTTGAGCGGCATCTGCGGGATGCCGGCGGTGAAGCCGATCACCAGATAGCGCCCCTGCCAGCCGATCGCGCGGATGGCGGGCTCGGCATAGTCGCCGCCGACCGCGTCGTAGATCACCTGCGCACCGTCGGGACCGCAGGCATCCTTGAAGGCCTTGACCAGTGCACGCGACTGATCCCTGTCGAACGGCGGGCGGCCGTAGAGCACAACTTCGTCGGCGCCGGCCTCGCGGGCCACGGCGGCCTTCTGTTCGGTCGAGACGGCGGCGACGACGCGCGCGCCCATCGCCTTGCCAATCTCGATCGCCGAAAGGCCGGTGCCGCCCGCGGCGCCCAGCACCAGCAGGCACTCGCCCGGCTGCAGCTGCGCACGGTCCTTGAGCGAGTGCAGGGTCGTGCCGTAAGCGAGCAGCAGACCCGCCGCCGTGTCGAAATCGACCCCTTCGGGCAGCGCGTAAACCCGGTCCTGATCGACCGCGATCTTCTCGCAGAGCCCGCCCCAGCTTGGCAGGGCGAGCACCTTGTCGCCCGGCTGCCAGCGCGTGACGCCTTCGCCGACCGTCTCGATCACGCCGGACAGCTCGATGCCCGGGGAGAACGGGCGCGGCGGCTTGTACTGGTAGAGGTCCTGGATGATCAGCGTGTCGGGAAAGTTGATGCCGCAGGCCCTGACTGCGATGACGACCTCGCCGGGCTCGGGTTGCGGTGTTTCGATCTCGTCGATGACGAGCGTGTCCGGGCCGCCCGGTTCATGCGAGCGCAGCGCCTTCATGCCGCATCCGCCAATGCGTGCGAGAGGAAGGGCAACTCTGCCTCCACTTTCCCTTCATGCCTGGAGATCGCGACATCCTGCTCGAGCGTGAGCCCCACTTCGTCGAGCCCGTTCAGCAGGCAATGCTTGCGGAAAGGGTCGATCTCGAA
>JAGREL010000128.1 GCA_020446575.1 Novosphingobium sp.
GGGTGCTGGGCGTCCACATCATCGGTGAAGGTGCGACCGAGCTTATCCATATCGGCCAGGCCGTCATCAATCTCGGTGGCACGGTCGATTATTTCATCGACAACAGCTTCAATTTCCCGACGCTGGCCGAAGCCTACAAGGTGGCCGCGCTCGATGCGTGGAACCGCCTGCGCAAGCTGGGCGAACCCGCCAGCGCGCTTGAGGCCGTGCCCGAAGTAAAGAAGGACGCCGCCTGACCGGTTTCCGACCGGTTTGTCGACTGCCGGATAGCGGCACTGGCCCGTTCATTCACCTGGCCTCCCAAGGCATTTCCTCTCGTTGGGCGGTTGGTGAAGGGTGGGCTGGTGCCGTGACGGGCCGAGCGCGTCCGGGTTTTAAGCTTCCTGCGCCAGGTAGTCTGCCAGCTTGGGAACTTCGGCCAGCGCGCGCAGGGCATCGTTGAGATGGGTGCAGCCGGCGGGGCCGCGCAGCTGTGCCAGCACTTCGTCGCGAATATTGGTAATTCGCGATCCGATCAGCCGCTGCGTGTTGTGAACCGCGCCCGGGCATTCGGAGAAGGGAAGAATGCGAGCTTCCGGCTCAAGCGTCAGCAATTCGCCGGTTTTCAGATCCGCCGTGGCCGAAAGGCGATATTCGTGGATCGCCACGCGGCCGCCGTCCTTCGTCTTGGCGCTGTCCTGGAAGGCAGAGTCGATGCGGATGAGCCCCGCATCCTCATCGCGGCTGACATCGATCCGGCGGGCGCGGCGAAATCCCGGCCCGTTATTCTCCGGCAGTTCGTGCCAGCCCTCGGGGTCGGCGGCATTGCGCAAGTCGCCGGCATCGGCTTCCGCCACGTTGCGCGCGGGGCCATCGGGGCTTACGCCGCTGTTGCCTTCCTGCAGACCCCAGCAGATGTTGACGCGATCTGACATCAGCCGCGCGAATTCGCCGGGAGCCATGCGCTCGCGCAGGCGCTCGGCCCAGTCGTCGTGCCACTGCGACCAGGCGAAGGCTGAAACCAGCGCGGTGCCGGAGATGTCGTCCAGCGCCAGATAGATCGGCATGCCTTCCGTGATGAGTTCGGGCATCACTTCCTTGATGAACAGGCGCAGATGGTTGCCGCCGCGCACGCCGACGAGCTGATCCACTTTCGCCGGCGCCGGATCGGCGCTCATCGAGGTGATGGTCTTGTCCTGCCCCAGCGTGGCGCGATACTCGGCCTGATCAAGGATCGTCCCCGCTCCGCCGCTTGCCGGGGTCCGGTAGTCGCGCACGCGGCCGATGAAGAGGCGGTCGCCGGTTTCCCCTTCGGGCCAGCTGACGTCGATGCTGCAGGTCCGGCGCACTGAACTGGCCGGGCGCATGGGCGCGGGATTGGCGGTTTTCCGGGGCGGTGGGGGAAGAGTCGTCGTTGCCATGGGTTTGGATTGTTTCCCCGAATTCGTTCTATATCAACCCGCCTCTGCCACCTTTACGAGCAGCTTGCCAACAAAAGAATTGCCGGAGAAAACGCTGGAAAAGGCTTCCGGCGCGGCTTCGAGCCCCTCGACGACCACTTCGGGGAAGGTGATCCTGCCTGCCTTCATCCAGCCGGCAATGGCCTCGATCGGCTCGGGCCCGGCCATGATCCCGGCAAAGCCCTTGATCTCAAGCTGCCTGGAATTGATTAGCCGGAAGAAGCCGGGCAGCTTGTTTGGACCGGGGCCTTCCATTCCGTCGCCGTAATAGGCGGTGAAGCCGCAAACCGCCATGCGGGCGCCGCGATTCAGCCGCTCCATCACGGCAAGCGTCACATCGCCGCCGACATTGTCGAAATAGACGTCGGCGCCTTCGGGCAGCGCCGCGTCCAGCTGGGCTTCGAAATCATCGGCCTTGTAGTCCACGGACGCGTCGAAGCCGAGATCGAGCAGCGCCGCGCATTTTTCGGGGCCGCCCGCTATGCCGACGACTCTTGCGCCAAGGATCTTCGCGATCTGTCCGGCAAGGCTGCCGACAGTTCCGGCGGCAGCGGAAATCACGACCGTTTCCCCCGCCTGCACTCTCGCGGTATCGACAATGCCCGCATAGGCAGTCTGCCCGGGCATGCCGAGCGCACCAAGCGCCGTCTGCACTGGCGCGAGCTCCGGATCGAGTTTGCGTGGCGGGCCGCGATAATCGACCGTTTCCGGATCGACGGCCGCATATTCATACCAGCCGGTGCGTGTCTCGACGATATCGCCGACGGCGTAGTCGGGATGGTTGGACGCCACGACTTCGGACACGGTCGGCCCGAACATCGGTTCGCCGATCTGCATGTGCCTGGCGCCCGAGATCAGCTTTTCGTCGAGCGAGAAACGGATCAGCGGGTCAAGCGCAAGCCACAGCGTCCTGAGAAGGATTTGCCCTTCACCTGCCTGGGGAACCGGAACCTCTTCCAGCCGGAAGTCGGACGACTTCGGATTGCCCTGCGCGTATGCCGCGAGGACAACCTGCTTCATCGTGCCGGCCATGGTCAGCCCTTGAGGCGGACCGTGACGGCTGTCATACCGCGATGATCGATGCCACGGTATTCCGGCTTGGGCTTGTCCGGATCGAGCTTCATCTTGGGGAAGCGGTCGAGCAGCCCATTGATCGCGACGATCATTTCCTGACGTGCAACCTCGATCCCGAGGCAGCGGTGAGGTCCGAAGCCGAAGCCCATGTTGGCCGCGACCTTGCCACGGAAAATGTCGTATTCGCCGGGCCGTTCGTAAACGGCGGGATCGTGGTTCGCCGCGCCGAAGCACATGATAACCCGTACCCCTTCGGGAACCATCACGCCCTCGACTTCCGTATCCCGCGTGCACAGGCGCGGCATGTAAGGGTCGGTACAACGCCAACGCAGCGATTCCTCGACCGCTGCCTCGATCAATGACCGGTCCTCGCGGCAGGCTTCCCAGAAGTGGTAGTGGTTCATCAGCGCGTCGATGGTGATGCCCAGCTGGCGCCAGGTGGTGCCTCCGCCGGCGAAGATCGCCAGCTTGCAATAGCCGAAAATCTCATCTTCGGTGAGTTTGCGCCTGATGCCGTCTTCCTCGTCGATGATCTCGGCATCGATCAGCCCGGCGACGAGATTGTCTCCGGGGTTGGCGGTGTTTTCCGCGATAAGATTGCGTAACGTCTGGTCCACCCATGCGCGCGACGCAGCAGCTTCTTCGGCAGGCAGCCTGGCAGCACCGAAAGTCGCGCGATCCAGCTGGTAGCGAAATTCGAGAACGTCTGAGCCTTCGAGGCCGATCGCGCGGGTGACTGTGGTCATCGGCAGGCGGGCGCACAGTTCGGTATTGAGATCGACCGCGTCCTCGTCGAGCAGCCGGTCGAGCAACACGTCGACCGTTTCCTCGACCCAGCGCTTGTTCCACCAGTCGATCACCTTGGGGCGCTTGAACAGCGGCTGTGCCGCCGAACGCAGTCGCTTGTGCGGCTTGCCGACCATGGAGAGGATAGTCGGTCCAACCAGCGCCACGCCGGGGCTTTCGTTATAGCCCTCGGACGAGAAGATCAGGTTTTCCCGGAAGCCGATCTCGCAGGCGCGATACGAGAAGAATGTATAGCTCTCGCGCTTGATCGGCGAGAACTCCATTTCCGGCGCGCCCAGCAATTGACGCAGGCTTCCCTTGTGGACCGGCGACTCGTCGCGCAGCCGGTTCATATCGTCGGTATAGTCCTTCGCCATGTCGACGCCGGCGTTGGCGGTCTGCGTGTTGACGTCGAACATCTCCGCGTAGCGCGGATTGTCCGACATCACCGAGGCAAGTGCGTTCGAGTTGCTGCTGCTCATGGGGCAGGTTGCCATTTGCCTATCCTCCTATTTTGCGGCCTGCGGTGAGGCCGCCGTCCACTGGCAGGTTCACACCTGTTATATTCGATGCCATGTCGGATGCCAGGAACATGGCGGCTGTCGCTGTATCGCCCGGGTCGATCGCGCGGCCGAGGGGGTGTGCCTTGGCCATGCCTTCCAGGATCTGGTCCTTTTGCGGGCTGTCCGGGTCGAGGCCTGCATAATGGGTGAGCATGCCCGCGGGACAGACCGAATTCACGCGGATACCCTGGTTGGCGAGTTCGATCGCCAGCGTGCGGGTCAGGTTGACCACGGCGCCCTTGGTCGCGCCATAGAGCACGCCCCCATAGCCCATCAGCCCGGCGACCGAGGCAGTGTTGACGATCGCGCCTGCACTGCCTTGCGCCTCGAACTGGCGGATGGCGGCCTGGCAGCCGAAGATCACGCCGTTGATATTGACGTCCTCGACCCGCTTCATCTGGTCGAGCGGTGCATCGACAAGCCTGAGCATGCCCTTGCCCGGCTCCGGATTGATGGTGATCCCGGCGTTGTTGTAGATAACGTCCAGCCGGCCGAAGGTTTCGACCGCGGCCGCAATAGCGGCGATCACCGAATCCGGATCAGCGACATTGCACTCCACCGCCTTGGCCTGGCCCTGCTGCGCTCCGGCAAGCTGCACTGATTCCTCGGCGCTTGGCAGGTTGATGTCCGCCGCGATGACCTTTGCGCCATGTTCGGTCCAGATCTTCACGGCTGCGCGGCCGACGCCCGATCCGGCGCCGGTGATGACCGCGACCTTTCCTTCCAGCATGCCCTGCATCGTCATCCCTTAATTTTGCACGCGGCGGTCAGCCGCCGATATTGAACGTGGTCTGCATCTGGAACTCGCGCAGGCCTTCAACGCCGCGTTCGCGGCCCAGACCGCTCATCTTCACGCCTCCGCCCGAAGCGTGGCTCGACATTACCGCGCCGTTGATGTTGACCGCGCCGCTGCGGATGCGCTTGCCGACGTCGAGCGCCGCCATCTTGTCCGCTCCGTGTATCCAGCCGGACAGGCCGAATCTGCTATCGTTGGCCATGTCGACCGCGTGGTCGAGATCCTTGTAGCCGATCACGCCTATCACCGGGCCGAAGATCTCTTCCTGGGCGGCGGGGTTCTTGTTGTCGGGCAGGTCGAGCACCGTCGGTTCCCAGTAGTAGCCCTTGTCGAGCCCGGCCGGCCGCTTGCCGCCGCACACGACCTTGCCGCCGGCATCGACCGCGGCCTTGGTGAAATGCTCGCAGCGGTCGCGCTGCGCGGCGCTGATCACCGGGCCGAGCTGGGTTTCCGGATCGATGGCCGGGCCGATTTTCGTGTTCTCGAGAGAGGCTTTCATGCCTTCCAGGACCTTGGCCTTGGCGCCCTCGGGGACGAAGACGCGAGTGCCGAGAACACAGCCTTGTCCGGCATGGGAAAGGCAGACCTGCCCCGCCGCGCCCACCGCCCTGTCGACCGCATCGGGCAGGTAGATCTGCGCCGATTTGCCGCCCAGTTCCAGCACCAGCCGCTTGAGCGTCGGGGCCGCCTGCTGCGCCACCTTGACGCCGACCGTACAGGAGCCGGTGAAGGAGACGAGGTCGACACGCTCGTCGGTGGTCATCAGCTGGCCGCCCTCGAGCCCTTCTTCGACAATGACGTTCATTACGCCCTTGGGTATCCCTGCCTCTTCGGCCGCTTCGGCGAAGATCAGCGAGGAGATCGGCGTGAGCGGATTGGGCCGCAGGATCACCGAATCGCCGGCCATCAGCGCCGGCACGACTTTCCAGAAGGCGGTGTAGAACGGCACGTTATAGGCAGAAATTGCCGAGACCACGCCCAGTGGGGTCCAGCGCTTGAGGCTCTGCACCGTGAAATAGGGGTTGACGCGTTCGTGCAGCGGCAGGCCGTTATCCTCGATCTCGGGCAGGCCCAGGAACATGTCGATGATTTCGTCGGTCATCCTGAGCGGCGCATGGACCTGTGCGCCCATCACCGTCGAGGACGCCGGGCAGCCTGCCTCGGCAATCGCCAATTCCCTGAGCTTGTCGGCCCGCGCCCGCAGCGCTTCGGCATAGCGGCGCATGATTTCGGCGCGCTGCTTCATGGTGAGGCCGCTCCACACGCCCTCGTCGAACGAGCGCCTTGCTGCGGCGATCGCGGCTTCGACCTGGGCGGCTGAAGCTCCGGTCACTTCCGCGACGACCGTTTCGTCGGAGGGATTTTCGACGATGAAGCTATCTCCTTCGCCCTTGACGAAGGCGCCATCGATATAGCCAGCGTATTCCAGCGTGCCTCTCCCAATCCATTCGATATTTCGAACTTCTGTTCGGGCATGAAGAATAGCCGAGCGACAGTTCGCCGTCAATCGGCGTATCCGACTTCGCCGTTCGGGAGCTGGCTATCGTGTCTGCGGCCGGCGCGGCGCCGATGCCGCAATTGCCTTTGGCCGAACTAGGCCCAGATTTCCTCGTCCGTCGGCACTTCCTTGTGGTCGATGATCTTGCCGATGCGCGACACGTTCATGAGGTGCTTGTAATCGAGGTTTTCCGAAATCGAATTGCCGCCCCACGATCCGCAGCCGAGCGTGGTTGTCGGCGCGAAGCCGTTGGTCAGCGAACCTCCGGCCGTCAGCGAACTCGGCTGATTGACGACGAGGCGGCTGATCGGCAGCTCCAGACCCGCATGATGGATGTTGTCGTCATTGTGCGAATGGACCGCCGCAGAATGGCCCGCGCCTTCGACCAGCAGATTGGCCTTTGCCTTCTGCACCCCGTCTTCGAACGACTTGTAGGCGAGGATCGCCACGACCGGGCAGAGCTTTTCCTTGGCAAGGATGTCTTCCTCTCCGGCGCCTCTTGCCGGCAGCAGGATGAGGCGCGCGCTTTCCGGCACGTCGATTCCGGCCATCGCGCCGACTTCGCGGGCTGAAACGCCGACGACGTCCTTGTTGAGATAGCCGCCCGGGAACACGACTTCGCGCAGCTTCTCGATCTGCGCTTCGTCGTCGGTAAACCAGACCTTGCCGCTGCTCGTGAACAGGCGGACCGCCTCGTCATAATGTTCCTCGGGCGCGAGCACGAACTGCTCGTGCGAGCAGATAATGCCGTTGTCGAACGAAGCGCCGGTAATGATCTTGTTGACGGCGTCCTCCAGGTCGACGCCGCGATCGATGATGACGGGGACATTGCCCGCGCCGACACCGAAGGAGGGCCTGCCGGAAGAATAGGCCGACTTCACCATCGCTCCGCCGCCGGTGGCGACGACGACGTCCACCGCCTGCATGAGCTGCTGGGTCTTGGTGACGGACCCGTTGGTGACGACCTGAACGAGATCCTCGGGAGCGCCGTGAGACCTGACGATCCGCATGAACTCTTCGGCCAGGTGCTCCGCGCAGTTCTGTGCCTTGGGGTGCGGCGCGAAGATCACCGAATTTCCGGTCTTGAGCGCGAACATGCCGTTGCACATCGGCGTGACGATCGGGTTGGTGATCGGCGTGACCGCGCCGACCACGCCCATCGGCTTGGCGACGTAGACGAGATTCGAATCCGGATCCTCGCCGATGATGCCGCGCGATTTCTTGTCCTTCAGGCTGTTCCAGATGACGCGGGCCTTGCCCTTCTTCTTGAGCACCTTGTCTTCGTAGACACCGATGCCGGTTTCATCGACTGCCATCCGCGCAAGCGCCTCGGCATTGTCGTAGACATATTTGCCGATGTCGCGAACGATCGCATCCACCTGCTCCTGGCCGAACTCCTCGAACTCGGCCTGCGCGGTACGCGATTTGGAAACGAGCGATTCGATTTCCGGATCGATCTGGACTGTACCGTCTGCCGTACTCATCGGATTCTCCTCATTCCCCAGCTTGTTATATCACTCATGCGGTCCTTGGGGACCGATGGTTCGCCGTAGCGCTGGTATTCGGCGATCTATCGCAACCCTTGCAGCGCCTCAACTCTTTAGCGGCCAGTCCGGGCCGTTCCCGAAATCCCCGGCGACGGATGCTGCAGCGAAATGGCGACGGTCCGGCCAAATTTCAAACCGCGACACAGCTTCGCAATATCGCGCCGCTTCACTGCGAACGCACTCGTCCGATCAATCTGTTGCCTCGCCATGGAGCCGTCCCTATGCCAGACCTTTCAGCATCGAGCGCCGGAAACCGGGCAAATCACTGGGGAGTCACTTCATGAGCTACACCGATTTCCTGAAGCAGCAATGCTACATTGACGGCCAATGGTGCGATGCCGATTCCGGCGGAACGATCGACGTGACCGATCCCGGCTCCGGTGAGAAACTGGGGACGATCCCCAAGATGGGCACCGACGAGACGCGCCGGGCGATCGAAGCCGCCGAGGCCGCGCTCCCGGCATGGCGGGCGAAGACTGCCGGCGAGCGTGCGAAACTGATGCGCAAGCTTTTCGACCTGATGATGGAGCACCAGGACGACCTTGGTGAGCTGCTCTCGCGCGAGCAGGGCAAGCCTCTCCACGAAGGCAAGGCCGAAATCGCCTATGGCGCGGGTTTCATCGAATGGTTCGCCGAAGAGG
>JAGREL010000129.1 GCA_020446575.1 Novosphingobium sp.
TCTCGATGCCTGGCATGATGGATACCGTGCTCAATCTCGGCATCGACGATTTGGGAGAGCGAGCGCTGGCCGCGGAAACGGGCTTGCCCGATTTTGCGCGTGACACACAGCGTCGGTTCCTCGAACTCTACAGTTCCATCGTCAACAAGGCGCCGGTGGAACTGGAGCCGGGCACAGAGCCGGACGAGTGGCACAAGCAGGTCGCGGCGGCCGGCGAGGCCGTGCCGGACGATGTGCGCAACCAGCTCTTCGGCGCGGTGCGCGCAGTGTTTGCAAGCTGGAACACGCGGCGCGCGCGGCGCTACCGCGAACACAATAGCATTCCGCATGATTTGGGCACGGCGGTCACCGTGCAGGCCATGGTGTTCGGCAATCTCGATGATGCCAGCGGGACAGGCGTGCTTTTCAGCCGCAATCCGCTCAACGGCGAGCCCGTGCCTTATGGTGAATACCTACCGCGCGCTCAGGGCGAGGACGTGGTTTCGGGCAAGTTTACGCCGCTAGGCCTCGATGCGATGCAAGATCATGTGCCCGATGCCCATGCCGCACTGCTGGCCGCTAGCGACTTGCTCGAGCGAGAAAACGGTGACGTCCAGGACATCGAATTCACCGTTCAGTCGGGCAAGCTTTACCTGTTGCAGTCGCGCTCGGCCAAGCGCGCACCCGAAGCAGCGGTGCGCATTGCCGTCGATATGGTCGAGGAAAGCCGGATCGATCCGAAGACGGCCCTGTCGCGCGTCAGCGCCGACCAGGTCGCATCGCTGCTCCTGCCGAGACTTGCCGATGGCGCGGTCGATGGCGCCGAAGTTCTGGTACGAGGCGAAGGCGCGTGTCCCGGCGTAGCGACCGGCGTCCTGGTGGCCGATTCCGATGAAGCCGAAAAGCGCGCAGCGGCCGGGGAAGACGTCATCCTTGTGCGCAAGACGACCAGCCCCGACGACGTCCACGGCATGATCGCGGCGCGCGCGGTCGTGACCGAGCAGGGCGGATCGACGAGCCATGCCGCCGTGGTGAGCCGCGCCTTGGGGCGGCCCTGCGTGGTTGGTACGGGCGATGGCGCGCTGACGCTTGCCGGCAATCAGGTTACCGTCGACGGCAGTGCAGGGCTTGTCTATGCCGGCGTTCTGCGCACCGAGGTACCCCGCGAAAGCGACGATCCGCGATTGGCGCGGCTGATCGAATGGGCGATTGGCTCCAGCGACCTGACGGTCAGGCCGTCAGTCGATGGTGATGATACGGCAGGTGTCGATGTCGATCTTGTGCTGGCCAACGGAGCGGTCGAAGATCTCGAAACTGCGCTTTCAGGGCAGGATACGGCGCACGGCAGCGGCCTCGCCAATCCGGAAATTGCCCGCATCGCGAGACGCTGCGGCGTCAGGACGTTCGTCACCCAGCCAGTCCTGCCGGCGCTTCTGGTCGGGATCGAGTGATGGCCTTGGACGATCCGGTCACCGAACTGCGCGCCCTTCTGGACCAGTTCTTGAAGTCGCCGTGTAGCGACCTTTTCATTCGGTCGGGCGAAATGACCGTATTCATGGCCCGGCCCGGCGGCGCGCCCAATCCAATGCAACAACAGCCTGCCCAGCTTGCTGTGCCCGGGACCGGTGCTGCGGGCGCGCCGGTCAAGGCGCCGCATCTCGGACTTTTCGAGCCGGCATGCTCGGTCGGCGACACGATCCATCCGGGCGGGCGGATTGGGTCGATAGATGTGCTCGGCCGCAAGACCGATGTAGTAAGCGAAAGTGGCGGACGAATTATGGCGATTGTCGCCGGAACCGGCGATCTTGTCGAGTTTGACGATACCTTGGTTGAACTCGCTGCGGCTTGATCCCGACAGCTTGGGCGGCAGGCCCGTCAGCCTGCCGCCATCGCTCGCCGTTCAAGCAACCCGACGTATGACGGAATAAGCGAACCCCACGCCTCAAAGCGCGGATCCTGGATGCGGCCGGTTCCGAACAGGAATGCGCCGACCGAAATGATCGCGGCGACTTTTGCCTGGCCGAGCACGGCATAGCGGTCCACGTCGACGGCCGTGCGCCCGGTTCCCTTTTCCCACTCGGCTACCATCCTTTCCGGTCGCCACCAGCCGGGAAGTTCGAAACCGGCATTGGCCAGTGACGCTTCGCCCTGATCATGGAACATGAGAATGTAGCCGAGGTCGAGAAGCGGCTCGGAAACCTGCGCCATTTCCCAGTCGAGCAGCGCCGTCAGCTTGCCTTCGTGCCATAGGCAGTTGCCGTGCTTGGCGTCGCCGTGGACCGGGGTGGGAGCGCCTGATGTATGTGGCGGGCGTGTCGCCAGGTCTTCGAGCACGGATATTAGCGCGGGCATGGCATCTGCGCCGCGCGCGACGTCGAGCCAGTGCTGGGCTTCTTCCTGCACGGTCCGGCCGCCGCCAGGCAGGTCCGCAGCCGGCATGTTGTGATAGGCCAGGAGCGCATCGAACCATTGCCGGCAAACGCTGTCCGCCCCATCGACAGGATTGGAGGCAAGCCAGTCGGGCACGGTGTATTCGAAGGCTTCGCCCGGCACCATGCCCATCAGGAAGAACTCGTCGCCAAGCACCGAGGCATCGGTGCAAAGCTCGAGAATCGGTGGGAGGGGCACCGCGGGCGCCGCGTTCGAAACGGCCACGAGGACTTCATGCTGGCGGCGCATGTCGTAAGGAGGGAGAAGTCCCTCCTCGGA
>JAGREL010000130.1 GCA_020446575.1 Novosphingobium sp.
TCGAGGGCCCGCTGTTCCATTCCTCACGCTGGCCGCAGCAGGGGCTGGATTACCAGGGCAAGCGCGTCGGCATCATCGGCGCCGGGGCCACGACCGTGCAGATGCTGCCGGTCGTGGCCGAGACGGCCGCAAGCGTGACGGTCTTCCAGCGCACGCCCAATTACATCCTGCCGGCCATGCAGAAGCCGATGACGCCGGAATGGGAAAGGGAAATCAAGGCCAATTACGACGCGATCGTGGCCAAGTGCCGCAACCACGTGTTCGGCATGGCCTTCGACAGCCCGGTCGGACGCAATGCGGTGGACACCGCGCCGGAGGAGCGGCAGCGCATCTTCGAAGAGAACTGGACCGGCAGCTTTCGCTGGGTCTTCGAGACTTTCGACGATCTGCTGACCAATCCCGAGGCCAACCGGATGGCTTCGGAATTCATCGTTGCGAAAATGAAGGAACGGGTCGACGATCCGGAAATCGCGGAGCTGCTTTCGCCCAGTTTCGACGACTACCCGCTGTTCGCCAAGCGCCCGCCGCTCGATCACGGCTATTTCGAAGCCTACAACCGGGACAACGTCCACTTGGTCGACATCAAGGACCGCGAGCCGATCGTCGAGATCACCGAAACCGGCATCCGGACCACCCGCAGCCTCTATGAGTTCGACATCATCGTCCTTGCGACCGGGTTCAAGGCCTACACCGGCGCGCTCGAAGCATTCCCCATTCGCGGCACCACCGGCGAGACGCTGAACGAGGCGTGGAAATCGGTGTCGGAAAGCATCATGGGCGTATGCGTCGCCGGTTTCCCCAACATGTTCATCGTCACCGGGCCGCAGGCGCCGTTCGCCAACCTGCCGACTTCGATCGAGCAGAACGTCATCTGGATCAGCCGCTGCATCGCGAAGATGGAGCGTGAGGGCTACGACGTCTGCAAACCGCGACTGGACGCACAGCGCGAGTGGACCGCGCACACGGCGGACATTCACCGGCAGACGCTGATGGCGGCTGGCGACAAGGTCCACTCCTGGATGATGGGCGCGAACCGGGAAGACAAGCCGCCGCGCGTACTGATCTATTTCGGCGGCGCGAACGTCTACTACGACAAGCTGGACCAATCCGCGGAGGAAGATTTCCCCGAGCTCGAGTTCGAGAAGATCGGCGCCTGAAGCCGGCAAGGGCGCGCGCGTGAGCGACGTCTTCACCGAAGCCAATACCGGCACCACCGCGGTGCGCGAAGGCTATGGCTTCGACCTGGGCGCGCTCGCGGACTGGATGACCGAAAACGTCGCGGATTTCGCGGGTACGCTGACGGTGGAGCAGTTCAAGGGCGGCCAGTCCAACCCGACCTACCGGCTGGTCACGCCTTCGCGCAGCTACGTGCTGCGCCGCAAGCCGCCGGGCGGACTGGTGCCGGGCGCCCATGCCGTCGAGCGCGAGGCGCGGGTCCAGCAGGCGCTGGGCGCGCAGGGCTATCCGGTGGCGAGGATCCACGGGCTGTGCACGGACGATGCCACGATCGGGACCTGGTTCTACGTGATGGACATGGTCGAAGGCCGCATCTTCTGGGACGCGACCTTCCCCGATGTCGGCCGCGACGAACGCCCCGCCTATTTCGACGAGATGAACCGGGCGATGGCGCAGCTCCATTCCTACGATCCCGAAGAGATCGGCCTTGGCGACTACGGCAAGCCGGGCAATTATTTCGCGCGCCAGATCGGGCGCTGGACCAGGCAGTATCTCGCCGACGAACTCGCGGGCCGCAACGAAGACATGGACGCGCTGATCTCATGGCTGCCGGAGAACATCCCGCCGGGCGACGAGACGAGCGTGGTGCATGGCGACATGCGCTGCGACAACATGATCTTCCACCCGACCGAACCGCGGGTGCTGGCGGTGCT
>JAGREL010000131.1 GCA_020446575.1 Novosphingobium sp.
CGAAACCGGCATCGTCGGCAAAACGAGCGGTGCTCTCGACCACCAGGTGGGTGGCGACGCCGCCCAGGTAGAGGCGCTTGATGCCGTTCTGCATCAGCCAGGTCAGGAGACCGGTATTAAAGAACGGATTGACGCATTGCTTGGTGATGACGAGTTCGGAATCGAGCGGAGCCACCTTGGGATGGAACTCGGTTCCGAACTCTCCGACGATCGCGGCGCGGTTCCCCTTAAGTCCCTGGATGCGCGCCGCGACGCTCAGGCAGTCGGAATAGTCCGGCCGGAATCCGAGCCTGACATGGACAACCGCCATCCCCGCTTCGCGCGCCGCGTCGAGGCAGTGGCGTGCATTGTCCAGCACCTTGCGCTCATCGACGATGGCAGCCAGACCCCCGGCACCGATCTTGCCTTTCGGGTCGACCATCTCGTTTTGTAGGTCGAGAAGGAGCAGGGCAGACTTCATAAAAAAACTCCGATTGTCTTGCTCCCCGCTTGATCGGCTCGGAAACGGGGAACATGTTTTCACAGGATCAGTAGCGGAAGGAGAGGGTCGCTCCGTAGGTCGCCGGCATGCCGGCAAAGCGCGCCGATATGTCCGCAATTCTGTATGCGTTGGACCAGTAGTACTTGTTGGTGATGTTGCGGCCCCAGACGGTGAACCTCCAAAGATCATCGTCCGAGGCGACGCCTGCGCGAAGGTCGAGTAGCGTGTAGCCATCGATCTTGAGGATTGGGTTCTCGCCGAGCCCGCCGTTGGTGCTGCTTCGCATGGTGACATTGGCGCCGACAAAACCGTTCAGTTTGCCTGACACCGGGAATTCGTAGTCGGCTGCCAGCGAGCCTTGCCAATCCGGCGTGTTGGGGAAGGCTTCTCCCTTGAAATTGCGGGTGATGCCGAACGGGTCGATGTTGGTGAAATTGCCGATACGGCTGTGGACGTAGGTCAAGCCTCCATTGAGCGTCAGTCCTTCGACCGGCCGGACGATGAGCTGAAGTTCGGCGCCGGTCACCTTCGACTTGGGGATATTGACCAGCCGGTTGAGTGTGCCGAACGGAGGAACATTGTCGCTGCCGAGCACTTGCTTGTCGACATAATCGTAATGGAAGACCGCGCCGTTGATCTGCACCCCGCGTCCTGCAGACAGCTTGAATCCCGCCTCGTATGCCGTTAGTTTTTCTTGGGTTGCGGGATTGTACTGGAAGGCTAAGACCGCCGGGATCAGCGGGAAAGCGCCGATCTTGTAGCCGCGGCTGACGTTGGCATAAATCAGCGTGTCACTGTTAGGCGTGAAGTCGAACCCGACGCGCCAGGAGACGTTGTCTTCCTTGAGCGTGCTTTGTGTGGGAGCACCAGGCCCGTTCGCGTTAAACTGGGTGCACTGCGGGTTACCGGGAATCATCAGGATCAAGGCAAGCGCGCCGTTCGCCGAGTTGCCGGTGCAACCGCTGAACTCATCGCGTGTGTCGGTGTAGCGCAGGCCGGCATGCAGCTTGAATTGGTCGTTGAAGGCAAAGTCGACATTGGCGAAGGCGCCCAGGGTGCGGAATTTCTGGGTCGACGAGATGTCGATGGCGTCGGGGATCGGCGCGCCGAAGAACAGATTGAAGGCGCGGAAGCCGCTTCCGCTCGTTGATGTAAGCGTTTGCGTTTCCTGGACCTTATTCTCCTCATAGTTGCCGCCGACGATCCAGCGGCTGCCTTCGCCGAATTCGCCGGAAAGCCGCAGTTCCTGAAAAAAGGCCTTGATCGAACCGCGGTCGATCGTGTCGACGATCTGCAGGCTCGTAGCGTCCGGATCGACCCGGTCATTCTGTTTGTAATGCGCGTAGGATGTTAGTGACGTCAGCGTCACGGAATCGCTGATCTCGTAATCGATGCGGGCAGTTCCCTGCCATTGCTGGTCGTCGCGCTTCGGCCGGAGACTCGCTGTCCAGTCCGCCGTCCGTGCGCTGTTAGCCAGCGGAAACGTAAGCAGCGTCGGGTCGAGAGCGGGCGGAACTAGCGGGCTGACCTGGATCAGCTGTGCAGCCTGCCCATCGGAGTTGTCCCAGAACGCACTCGCGCCGAGCTTGATCGTCAGCCGTTCGCCGGCGTCGATGTCGACAAGAGCACGGATCTGGGTGAAGTCGCGTTTGCCAATGCGGTCGCCGGGACGGGTCGAACTGCGCTGCCAATTGCCCGAACCTTCATGCCGTGCTGCAAGTCTCACGCCGACGTTGTCGCCGACCGGACCCGACACGAAGCCACCGAGTTCCCAGGCGTTGAACCGGCCGTACCCGACATCGAGTCCCGCTTCGAGCACGTCAGTGGGACGCGCCGCGATATAGTTGACCGCGCCGCCGGTCGAGTTGGAGCCGAACAGGAGGCCTTGTGGACCCTTGAGGACTTCGACACGCTCGAGATCAAAGCTCGCGCCGCGCGACATCGCCGAGAAGGGCAGAGGCGCCTCGTCCTGATAGACCGTGACGGTGGGTGTCGATGCGATGTCGTAATTGTAGAAGCCGACGCCGCGGATCGAATAGACCGGCGTGCTGTATGCCGACCTGGTGAAGACGAAGCCGGGAACGATCTTGCCCAGATCGTCGGCGCTGGTGATGCCGGCCGCAACTAGGTCCTCTCCGGAAGCGGCGGTGATCGACATCGACACGTCGTTGACCGATTCCGCTTGCTTGGTCGCGGTGACGATAATGTCGTCGGAATTGCCGCCAGCGGCTTCCTCGGCGGCAGCGCTTGTTGAAGCCAGGAACGTGCTGATCGCCAGCAGGGATACGAATGCGCAATTACGAGGGATGTTCATGGTCTCTCCCCGAGGTTCGGCTCGTCTTCGACCGACGGCGCGATGGATTACGGATTTAAGCTTGACGACTCTCCTAGTTCCCCGTCATCATCACCGATAGTGATATGTTTTGATACTCACTATCTATATTGGTGATAGGGAGGCGCTAAATGCGTGATATTCTGGTGGTTGGCGCAGGCAATGCCGCCTTGTGCGCTGCCATTGCTGCTGCCGAGAACGGCGCGCGAGTCACCATGCTCGAACGGGCCCCGCAGGAGCTCCGGGGCGGCAACTCGGCCTTCACCGGCGGTTGTTTCCGGACGGTCTATGATGGTGCGGACGACATCCAGCACCTTGTCCCTGATTTGACCGATGCAGAACGCGATTCGAGCGATTTCGGAAGCTACGATGCGGCGACCTTCTATCTCGACCTGTGCGAACTCAGCGGTTACCGCGCCGATCCGGTCCTGATCGACATCCTTGTCGAGCAGAGCCTTCCGACGCTGTTGTGGATGAAGGAACACGGCGTCCGGTTTCTGCCGTCGTATGGACGGCAATCGTTCAAGGTCGATGGTCGCAACGTGTTTTGGGGCGGCCTTACAGTCGAGACCGCTGGAGGTGGCCTTGGCCTAGTCGATGCCTTGTTCCGGCGTGCCGAGGCGCTTGGCGTCGAGGTGCGTTACGATCACAAGGTCGAAAGCTTGCTCGGTGATCGCAGGCGAGTGACGGGCGTTATCGCAAATGGCGAGGAACTTTACGCCGATGCCGTGATCCTGGCGGCGGGTGGGTTCCATGCCAATACCGAATGGCGCGTGCGCTACCTCGGACAGGGCTGGGACCTCGCCAAGGTCCGCGGATCTCGCTACAACACCGGCAATGTCATCCGCGCCGCGCTCGATCTCGGCGCTCGCTCGCATGGCAACTGGTCCGGTTGCCACAGCGTGTTCTTCGACGCCGGCGCCGACGATTTCGGCAATATCGGGGTTCTCAATCAGCAGAAGAACTACTTCACGCTGGGAATCGTCGTAAACCGTGATGGACAGCGCTTCTTCGACGAGGGTTCCGACTTTCGCAACTACACCTATTCGAAGATGGGCGCCGCAATCCTCAAGCAACCGGGCGGAACGGGCTGGCAGGTGTTCGATGCGAAAGCGACACCGCTGCTTCCTGACGAATACCGGGTTCCGCGTGCGGCTCGGTTCGAGGCTGATACGCTTGAGGCGCTTGCTGCGAAACTGGAGGGAATCGACACCGATGGATTCTTGCACACCGTCTTCGAGTATAATGCGGCGGTGGATGAGGATGTGCCGTTCAATCCCGCCATCAAGGATGGGCGCGGCACTTCCGGGCTCACCATTCCCAAAAGCAACTGGGCGCGAACCATTAGCGAGCCGCCATTTGTGGCCTATCAGGTATCCTGCGGCATTACGCTGACCTATGGGGGTCTCGCCATCGACTCAGAGGCCCGCGTGCAAAATGAGGAGGGCGAAGTGATCGCGGGACTGTTTGCAGCCGGCGAGCTTGTTGGCGGGCTCTATTATGACCGCTACCCCGGTGGTGCCGGTTTGACGAGCGGATCGGTCTTTGGGCGCATTGCCGGTGCTCAGGCCGCTTCCACCTGATTCGCGGTAATAGCGACCAGCGTGTCGCGCAACCAGGCCAGTGCAACGTCCTTTTCTTGTTCGGGCCGCCACATCGCGCAGATTTCGATTGACGGTGTAGGCAAGGGCAATTCGATCCACTTCAGCTTCCATTCCCCCGTCAGTGTCCTTGCAAGCCGTCGCGGCACGATGGCCACGGCATCGCTGGCAGCGACGATCCGCGCGAAGATCAGGTAATTGCCCATGGTCAGGTTCAGGTTTGTGGATTTCCCCAGATCGTCCCACAGCATCATTTCATGGTTGAATGCGACGCGCGGCATGGCCGAATAGCCGATGTGACGCAGCGCGAGAAATTCATCGGCGGACATGCCGGCGAAGAGAGCCGGGTTATCCTCGGCGCCGATGCAAACATAACTGTCCTCGTAGAGCGAGGCCCGCTCCATGCCCGTCGTGCGCAATGCGTTGGCCGGAAAGATGAACAGGTCTATGTCCGGGCGGGTAGCGCGGTTTATGAACTGTGGCCGCATTTCGACAAAGTCGAAGGAAAGATGTGGCGCTTCCGCCGCGCCGCGCCCAAGCAACTGCGCGCCCACCAGCGCCACGACATAGTCAGCGGTAGCTATCACCAGCCGCCGCTCGACCGTTTCGACCTGGCCGAGCGATTTGGTCAGCACCGCGCGGACGCCGTTGAGCAGCAGGGTAACGTCAGGCATGATCTGTTCGGTCAAGGGTGTCGGCACCATCTCGCTTCCGGACCATGTGAAGAGTTCGTCGCCGAGTGCATGACGCAGCCGGTTGAGAGCGGCGCTGATCGTCGATTGGGCAAGATTGAGCGTGCGGGCAGCGTTGGACACATTTCGCGTCGTCCAGACGGCCTCCATCGTCACCAGCAGATTGACGTCGAAATCCCGTAATTGCATCGCGCATCCTCCATAATCACTATAGTCGATAGTGCGTATCCAAAATTATCACTTCTAGCAATAGGGGGTCTTGCGTATCCTGAAGTCAATCGGGGTGCGAATCGCTCGCATCGAAGGGAGATATCCATGGCTGAACTGCAAAACCTCGCCTATCTCGTCGCCGCTGCAAGCGACCTCGCCGCATGGCGCAGCTTCGGTGCCGATATCGTCGGGACAGGTGTCGCGGATACGGGCGGCAGAAGCGTGGGCCTGAGACTGGACGATCACCCTTGGCGGTTGCTGATCGAGCAGGGGGCTGACGACGACCTGACCCACGCTGGCTGGGATCTCGGCACGCAGGCGGCACTGGAAGAATACGTCGACGAACTGCGCGCGAAAGGCGCTGACGTTCACGAGGAAAGCGCCGATCGTGCATTGGACCGTTGCGTCGAACGGCTGTTCAGCCTTGCCGATCCGCTCGGTTACACGCACGAATTCTTTGCCGGACGCACCGGGGAGGTTGCCGATGGCGGTAAGCTATCGCCGGTCTTGCGGGGACCGGGCTTCATTACCGACGATCTCGGCATCGGCCACATCCTGCCGGTTGCGAAGAACTACGAGGCCGATATGCGCTGGTACCGCGAAGTCCTGGGACTGCGTTACAGCGACCGCATCCGCCAGGAGATGGCTCCTGGCATTTATGCCGATGCCACATTCTTCCACACCGCGACCGGCCGGCATCACTCACTGGCGACCGGCGCCTTCCCGTCGCCCAAGCGGCTTAATCACCTCATGCTCGAATATCGCGACATGAACGATGTCGGTCTCGCGTGCGATCGCGCCAAAAAGGCCGGAATCCCTATCGTGCTTGAGCTGGGTCACCATCCAAACGACCAGATGTTCAGCTTCTACATGCGCACGCCATCGGGCTTCGGCATCGAGCTCGGATATGGCGGCGTGGTGATCGACGAAGCCACCTGGGAGCCGCAGGTACACCCCGTCATGTCCGACTGGGGGCATGCCCGCAACATGGAAATGGTGGACTGAGCCATGGCCGCCGCTTCACTCAAGAGCGCTCCGCCGGCAGAGCCTTTCGTGCCCGCCATCGCGCAGACGCCAGACCTGTTTCGGCAGGGCATGCGACGCCTCGCCGGAGCGTGCACGATCGTCACATCGATAGCTCCCGGCCAAGGTCGTGAAGGCTGGGCCGGGATGACGGCGACGGCCGTGGCTTCGGTCACCGCTGAGCCCGCGCAGCTGCTCGTTTGCGTGAACCGGTCGACATGGGCGCACGGGATCATCAGCCAGTCGCGGGTTCTCGGTGTCAACGTGCTGGGTGCCGACGGCTTGGCGCTCGCACAACGCTTTGCCGGTGGGGTGCCGCCGGAAGAGAAATTCTCCGAGGGGACGTGGCTGACAGCGACGTCAGGTGCTCCGCTGCTCGCCAGCGCGCTCGCGAGCTTCGACTGCCTGGTCTGCGAAAGTATTGCAGCCAGCACCCACGACATTTTCATCTGCGAGGTCCTCGGCGTGCTGCTGCGCGAGCCCGGCGGCGATCCGCTCATCTATTTCGACGGGGCGTTCCTCACCGATCGCCCGGCCAATTGAACTGTCTTTGAGAGGAATTCCTGTCATGAGCGCCACTGTACTTGATAAGTCCACCACCGCCGTTCCGAGCGGCGACGAACTCGTTGCTCGTGCCCGGGGCATGATACCGGCCCTGCGAGCTCGCGCCGATGAGGTCGAAGCGGCCCGCCGAGTCCCCGATGACGTGGTAGAAATGTTCCGCGATGCGGGCTTCTTCCGTATCTTGCAGCCCAAGGCGCATGGCGGCTGGGAAATGAACCCCGTGGTCTTCATGCGAGTGCTGGGCGAACTCGGCCGTGGCTGCTGCGCATGTGCGTGGAACATGATGATTCTGGGCGTCCACAACTGGGAATTCGGGATCATGGATCCCCGCGCCGCCGACGACGTCTGGGGCGAGGACAACGAGACAATCATTGCGTCGTCTTATGCTCCGACGGGCGAAATGACCAAGGTTGAAGGCGGATGGCATTTGCGGGGCAGATGGCCGACCTCGAGCGGCAGCGATCACGGCGAGTGGGCCTTCATCGGCGCACTGAAGAAGGACGAGAAGGGCGTGCCCCTGGACCGTTACGCCCTGCTGGTGAAGCGCGAGGACTACGAGATCATCGATGACTGGTACACATTCGGACTTGCCGGAACCGGTTCGAAGAGCCTGCTGATCAAGGATGCCTTCATCCCCGATCATCGCGCCCACTCGATGATCGACTACAAGCTAGACGACCGTCCTACTGCCTATCTTTTCCCGTTCTCGATGATCTTCTATTCGTCGGTTTCTGCAGTGATCCTCGGGTTTGCCCAGGGCGCGGTCGACGTCTTCATCGAACAGATGCAGGTCCGTCAGGATAACGGCACGGGCGCAGCGACCCGCCTCAGCCCCTATGTCAAGGACCGGCTTGCTAACGCCGTGGCAAAGGTGCGCTCCTGCCGTGCGCGCATGGAGCAGATGATGGCGCACTGCACCGGCATCGTCGAACGTCGCGAACTGGTGAGCACCGACGATCGCATCCACTACATGCTCGACATGGCCAGGATCGGCCGCGAATGCGAAGAAGCGGTGCTCACACTCTACAAGTGCACGGGCGCGCGCGGATTGTTCAAGTCAAACCCGATCCAGCGCTATCTGCGCGATATCCTGGCGGCCGCCAACCACATCACCCAGGATGCCGACAACAACGCCGGGGCCCTGGGCGGTTACCTGCTCAGCGGCGATCTTCCGCCCCTGATGTACGAAAAGCCACAGCTGGACTGAACCGTGGCGATCCGCGTCTGGCATCAGAGCTTTACGGTCCTCAGCGACCTCGCCGCTTACGACGAGGCGCTGAAGGACCATTTCCGGCGCGTGGCGAGGCCTGACACGGTCATCGACATGCACGGTATGCGAGAAGGAACCTATCGCACCAATTATCCCGGCGACGACATCAAGCATGTCGGCTTCCAATTCCTGCATTCGATCCAGTTCCTGCAAGGCGCGCTGCTGGCCGAGCGGCACGGCTATGACGCCTACGCTCTCAGCACTCTGCCCGAGCCGGGCCTGCGGGAAATCCGCGCGCTGGTGAACATTCCGGTGGTGGGTTACGGAGAGTGCGCGGCCAGAGCGGCCGTGGGAGATGGGCGCAAGTTCGGCGCACTCGTCTTCATACCCGAGCTGGCGGAACTCTACCGCGACAATGTCCGCCGCCATGGTCTGGGCTGCCGGCTGGTCGGCGCCCGCGACGTCGGCTTCCGCTTTACCGATGTGCTTGCGGCGTTCGATCGGCCGGGCCCGTTGATAGACCGTTTCCGCGAGGCGGCTCGCGGGCTGATTGCATCGGGGGCCGAGGCTATCGTCCCCGGCGAGGCGCCTCTCAATGTGCTGCTGGCGATGAACGGCGTCTCCGAGGTCGATGGGGTGGAGGTGATCGATTCGCTTGGCGCCTGGGTCCGTTCCGCCGAACTGGCGGTCGATGAGCGAAAAGCAGGAAAGGCCGAGCCGGGCTCGGGCTATTTCGGCGCGGTTCCGGATTCCGTCCGGCGCGACGAGATTCTCGATTTCTACGGATTGAACCCGGCATGAGCGAGTTGATCGTTGTTGGCGGCGGAGCGGCCGGGTGGGCGGCGGCGCTTGCTGCGGCGCAGGGCGGCGCATCGGTCGTCCTTCTCGAAAAGCTTGCCGAGTCCGGCGGATCTTCGGCGCTGAGCGGCGGTTGCCTTGCCTTTGCGGGAACCGATCTGCAGGCCGTGGTCGGCATCGAGGACAGCCCCGAAAAGCTGTTCGAGGACCTGCGCGAGGTAGGGCAGGAGGTGAATGACGAAACTCTGGTGCGCACCTACTGTGATGTCCAGCTGGCCACCTATGCCTGGCTCAAGGATGCCGGAGTGCGCTTCAGCCCGGTGATCGAAGCCGCATCGGGCCAGTCGGTCCCGCGGGCCCACACGGTCGATCCTGCCGACATGGTTCGCGCCCTCAGGTCGGCGGCCGAGGCGACCGGACGGCTCGACTATCGCCCGAGCACTTCGGCACAGGCGCTCCTGCAGGACAGCGATGGCACGGTCACTGGCGTACGCCTTGCCGACGGGACGAGCCTCGATGCCGCGAGGGGCGTGATCCTCGCCAGCGGTGGTTTTGCGAAGAACCCTGAAATGCTGATGCAATATGCACCGCATTATGCCGAGGCGGTGTTCGTTGCCGGCGCGGGTTCGCAGGGTGACGGGCTGCGGATGGGCATCGCGGCCGGCGCCGGGCTGGCCGACATGGATTACATCAAGGGGACATTCGGAAAACACCCCACCGACGAGACAAACGACCACAGTCTGCAGGCAGTCTACAAGGGCGCCATCGCGGTCAACCAGAATGGCCGGCGCTTTGTCGACGAGAGCATCTCCTACAAGCTCCTGGGCGATGCGGTCATGGCCCAGCCGTGGCATTCGGCCTACCAGATCATGGATCAGGGCATCTTCGATACCGGGGACGACAGGGTGCGGATCCTGGATTTCGGCCGGCGGCTCGAGGAAGGGCTGTTCTACGTTGCCGACAGTCTCGACGACCTCGCTCGCCAGATCGAAATCGAACCCGAAGTGCTGGTGACGACCGTCAGGCGCTACAACGGCTTCGTCGATTCCGGCCACGATGCGGAATTCGGACGCACCAATCTCGTCCACCACCACGGGCAGCTGCGGCGGATCGAAACCCCGCCATTCTATGCCTATCCATCGACCGCCGTGGTGTTCGGCACCTACTGCGGTCTCAGGATCGACAGATCGGCGCGCGTTCTGCGCGATGACGGCTCGGCAATTCCCAACCTCTATGCTGCAGGCGAGGTCACCGGCGGTTTTCACGGCGCGGCCTATATGACCGGTTCTGCACTCGGCAAGGCGGTGGTCTTCGGCAGGATCGCTGGCGAGGCGGCCGCCGCGGCATGAACATCCTGGTTCTTCTTGCCGGGGTGATTGACCCCAAATGGCCGGCATCGCCGAGCGATGCGGGTCTGCCCGAAAGGCCTGCCGACCGGCTGATCCTTAGTCCCTTCGACGAGACCGCGCTCGAGATCGCACTCAAGATACGCGACGCGCGTCCCGAAACCACTATTCGGGCGGTGGTGGCCGGCGGCGAACCCGCGACAAAACTTGCGCGTACGATCTGTGCCCTCAATGTCGCCGATGTGGCGACGATCGACTTGCCTGCCCTTTGGGACCAGGCAGCAGTCGCGCGCGAATTGGCGAGAGTCTGCGGCGAAGTCGGCCTTGTCCTGATCGGACGCGAGTTCGGAGACTGTGACGACGGACTGGTGCCGCCGATGCTCGCAGGGCTGCTGGGATATGCCTATTTCGGGAGAGTTCAGGCGGTCGAGACTTCGGCGGGTGTCCAGCTGCTGCGCGAAAATGGTGCCCATGAAGAGCGGCTGCTTCTGGACAAGCCTCTGCTGGCCAGCGCAACCAACGATCGCCGCAGCCGCCTGCGCAAGCCACTCCTGAAGAACGTGATGACGGCACGCCAAGCCACAATCCGGGCTATCAAGCCTGCTGATGCGATAGATGGCGGCGTCAGGCTGGTCTCGACACGTGCACTGGCCACAACGCGAACGCCTTTGCATTGCGAATTGATCGAAGGTCCACTGCAGAAGCAGGCAGAGCGGCTGGCCTCGTTGCTGCTGGAGGCCCAGCCATGAATGCCTGGCAAGTCCTGTCGGTCAGGCCGGTAGGGCCCGAGCCGACTCCGCCACCGGAGTTCGGCGGTCCGACGGTTCTGGTCTTTCCCGCCGACCAATTGGGTGAAACACTGGCCGGGGCCACGGCAGCCGCTTTCGGAGCGAGTCTCCTCGGAAGGATAACGGACATGGCACACGATAGAGGTGATCTTGTCGCAACCCGTTCCTCGCATGGCGGACGCGTGGCGATCGATATCCGTCCGGACTCGCAACTCGCTGTCGCCACTGCCAATGTCTTGCCCGAATGCGATGGCGAGATCGAGCTTGGTGCGCCCGAGACACTTTCCATCGACCGGACGGCGATAGCCGACCAGAGCGTAGCCCTTGAGAGCGCGCCGGTCGTGCTGGGCGGCGGGCGCGGACTTGATGATGCGGGCTTTAGGCAGCTCGAAACCATCGCCGGGCTGGTTGGCGGCGCGGTCGGGGCCAGTCTTCCGGCGATCGATCTCGGTCTCGCCCCCGTATCGCGCCAGGTGGGCCAGTCGGGAAAGTTCGTCACGCCGCGAGTCTATCTCGCTGTCGGGCTTTCCGGCACACCGCAGCATCTTGCAGGTATCGGCAGTGCCACGCGGCTTCTCGCCATCAACAACGACCCCGATGCCGCGATCTTCCAATTCGCCGAAGCCGGCGTGATGGCGGATGCTCGATCCTTGCTGCCGGTTCTTGCGAAGGTGATTGAGGAACGGCTGGGAGCGGCGAAATGAAGTTTGCGCGCTTGGGCCCTAACGCCGCGAAACGCCTGGCAATCGTCGGCACGGAAAGCTGTCTGTTGTGCCTAGCCATTGAAACCCCTGGCGAGCCGCGACAGCGCATCGCTGGATATCCCCATTCACATTGAGGATCGGATTCGAATGACGGTCCGTAAGGAGAACAAAATCGTGGAACCAACATTGGCGAATGCCGCAGCCTTTTTGCGCGATGCCTATTCTGGTGGAG
>JAGREL010000132.1 GCA_020446575.1 Novosphingobium sp.
CGCTCGCGCCCGGCGCGATCGAGACCGAGCTGGTGAAGAAGATGCACACCGCGCAGACGCGTATCTCCTACGTCTCGCGCATTCCCATGCAGCGTTACGGCACGCCGGAGGAGACCGCCTCCGCCGCGGTCTATCTGTGCACCCGCGACGCGGGCTACATCACCGGTCATGTGCTGGCCGTGGACGGCGGCTTCCTGGCCGCCGGCGTCGTGAAGCCGCTCGACACCGACTGACCCCCACCCACCTGCAACGAGACATCATGACACCCGCGAACCTTCTCTTCTTCGTCAGCGACAGCCACAGCCGTCCGCTCGTCGGAGCCCATGGCAACCCGCTGATCCACACGCCGAACATGGACCGGCTGGCGGCGGCTGGCCAGCGTTACAACCGGTTCCATACCGCCGGCATATGCTCGCCATCGCGCGCGGCACTGCTTACCGGCCGCAATCCCCATCGCGTGGCGACCGGGCACATTGTCGATCTTTCGACGGGATATCCCGGCTATGACGGTCACTTCCCTACTTCGACCGCGACGGTCGCCCGGACGCTGCGCCTCAACGGCTACAACACGGCGATGTTCGGCAAGCACCACAATATCCCGCCGGGTGAATCTTCCGCAGCCGGCCCTTTCGACATGTGGCCGACGGGCCTGGGCTTCGAATATTTCTTCGGTTTCCCGCATGGTGAAAGCGACCAGATCCGTCCGATTGTCTATCGCGGCACCAATCCGCTGCCCGATCCGCCGGGAAACCCCGAGCACTTCGAAAAGCGCATGGCCGATGATGCAATGCGCTGGGTCCGAAACCACATCGCCGCCGATCCCGACAAACCGTTCTTCGTCTATTATTCTCCCGGCTCGACCCATGCCCCGCACCAGGCGCCCGCCGAACTGGTCGCCCGCTTCAAGGGCAAGTTCGACCAGGGGTGGGACACGGTTCGCGAGGAAACCTGGCGGCGGCAGATCGCGCAAGGCATCATTCCACCAGATGCAAAGCTGACTCCGCGTCCGGACGGGATTGCCCCATGGGATTCGCTGACAGCAGTGGAGCGCGAATACGCCTTGCGCGGCATGGAAGTGGCGGCCGCGATGCTCGCCTACCAGGACGAACAGCTGGGCCGCGTTCTCGACGAGCTCGAACGGACCGGCGTGCTGGATGACACGCTGGTTATCGTCATCCAGGGCGACAACGGCGCCAGCGGCGACGGCGACCGCGCCGGCGTCACCGACGAGATGGAATTCATGAACGGCGTCAGGGCCGATGAAGCACGGCTTTCGGCCAATATCGACAGGCTCGGCGGCGAATTCGCTCACGGCAGCTATGCCGAAGGATGGGGCTGGGCGATGAATTCTCCCTTCCCCTGGTACAAGAGCCACGCCGGCATGCTGGGCGCGCTGCGCGACGGCATGATCGTCTCGTGGCAAGGCCGGGTCGCTGAGCCGGGCAGCGTGTGCAACCGTTTCGGCCATCTGGTCGATGTTGCTCCCACCCTGCTCGACGCAGCGGGAATTCCGGCTCCGGAGAAGGTTCTTGGTGTCGAGCAGACGCCATTCGACGGCAAGAGCCTGCTCTCAAGCCTGAGGGATTGCCAGAATGACGGCCACAGAACGCAATATTTCGAAGTGGGCGGCAAGGCGGGACTCTACAGTGACGGCTGGCTGCTCAGCACCGAGGATCTCGCCGCCTCGATGAACGGTCCCGAGGGCTGGCAGCTCTTCCATCTCGATGCGGACTATTCCCAGTCGGTGGACCTGTCGGCGGAATATCCCCGCCGCCGAAAGGACATGTTCGCGCTGTGGCAGGAAGAGGCCGCACGCAACAACGTTCCGCCGGTCAGGGCCGGTTTCACCCCTCCGTCGCCGGGCGCGGAACCACGCCGGCAATATGATTTCTGGGGCAAGGATGTCAGCATACCGGCTCACCCCAACGGCTTGATGGGCCACCAGCTCAACGGCTCGTTCACGCTGGAGGCCGAGATCGATCTCGACGGGCCGGCCGCGTCGGGCGTGATCCTGGCGCTGGGCAGCCGATTCGCTGGCTGGAGCCTGTTTCTCGAAGAGGGACGTCCGGTGTTCGTCTACGCGCGATCGACGAAGCCCGAGGACACCGTAAAGATCGCCTCGCTCCATCCGCTCAAGCAGGGAGCCGCAGACTTGAGCCTGCGCTTTGTCTCCCAGGGGCGAGGCCGGCCAGCGCATGCCGAAATCCGCTCAAACGACAAGGTACTTGCCGGCGGCGACGTGCCGGGCACTTTCCTCTTGCCGCTCGGCGTGGGCGAGCAGCTGGACGCGGGCCGCGATCTTGGCGTTCCGGTGACGGACTACGCCACAGTTCAGGGCGCCATCCAGGGAGAGATTCGACACATTTCCCTTCACTTCGACTAGGCCAGCCCCGCCCGATGGAGCGATCGCCGCCCGTGAAATGCCTTATCGCTTGACCTCAGAAGAAAGGTGACGCGAAATGCCCGCTGGGAGAGGCAATATGAACGACATCGAACGGCTGCTCGCGATCGAAGAGATCAAGCAGGTCAAAGCGAAATATTTCTACGGTCTGGACCACAAGGACTGGGACTTGTGGCAACGCGAAGTCTGGGCACCAGACGGACGGCTGGAAGTGCCCGAGGCGGATACCGTGGTGGAGCCCTTCGAGAAGGTGCGCGAATGGGTGTCCGCGTCCTGCGGCGATCAGGTCTCGGTCCATCACGGGCACATGCCGATCATCACCTTCACCTCCGACACGGAGGCGAAAGTGATCTGGGCAATGGAAGACCGGCTCTACCGGACAAAGGAATTCCCGCTTGAGGACGGCAGCACCTGGCTGCACGGCTTCGGTCATTACCACGAGACCTATGTGAAGACCGATGCCGGCTGGCGGATCAAGTCCAGCATGCTGACGCGGCTGCGTATCGAGATGGCCAACGTCCAGGGAATGCCGGGAGAAAGCGCATGAACGAGATCGAAAGGCTGCTGGCGATCGAGGAAATCAAGCAGCTCAAGGCGAAGTATTTCCTCGGCATCGATACTCATGACTGGGATCTGTGGCGGCGGGAAGTCTGGGCGCCCGACGCGAAGCTCGAAGTACCGGAGCTGGGCTCATGCGTGGAAGGCCGCGATACGCTGGTCGACTGGGTCATGGAGCGATCGGCCAACCAGGTTTCGGTCCATCACGGGCACATGCCCATCATCGAACTGACTTCGGACACCACGGCAAAGGGCCTGTGGGCGATGGAAGACCGGATATACCGGCCGAAAGATCATCCGGACTACGCCGACGGGGCCTTCATCCTGGGCTTCGGACATTATCGCGAAACCTATGTGAAGCTCGATATCGGCTGGCGAATCGCTTCCACTCTGCTGACCCGGCTGCGCGTGACGCGGCATCGCATTTCCTGAAGGAGCGGCAGATCATGGATGCAACACAGCGGCTCGCTGCCATCGAGGAAATCAAACGGCTCAAGGCTAAGTACTTCCTGGGCGTCGACACCCAGGACTGGGACCTGTTCCGGCGCGAGATCTTCGTGGAGAAAACCAGCTTCCAGCTCTCCGAGTTCCGGGAAGAGCCCTACCACGGCATGGAAAAGGTCCTGGCGATGTTCGGCCAGGGGCTGGCCGGCAAATATTCAGTGCATCACGGGCACATGCCCATCATCGAACTGACTTCGGACACCACGGCAAGGGGCCTGTGGGCGATGGAAGACCGGATATACCTTTCCGGCGATGGCGCGGCGCAGGGCACTCTCGTCCTGCATGGTTTCGGCCATTATCACGAGACATATGCGAAGCAGGCCGACGGCTGGCGAATCGAGACGATACGGCTGACCCGCCTCAGGCTCGAGACGCGGACAATCGCATAAAGACACGCCTGCGTGGCGGCGAAAGGGAGAACGAGGATGCTCAAGGGCAGGCTGGCGAGAATGACCGTGTTGGCAAGCGGAGCTTTGACGCTGGGAATGGCGGCGACCCCGCTGAATGCTCAGCAGTCCACACCCACCCCCCAGGCGGAAGTGCCCGTGCCCTATGCGCCCGGGCAGCGGCAGGAGCAGCGCCCCAACGTGCTGGTCTGGATGCTGGACGATGTCGGCTTCGCCCAGCTTTCCTGCTTCGGTGGGCTGGTCGCCACACCCAACATCGACCGCGTGGCTGCCATGGGGCTGCGCTATTCGAACTATCACACGGCGCCGATCTGCTCTGCCGCGCGCGCATCGCTGCTCAGCGGCCGCATGCCCCACAGCGTGAATATCGGCAGCCACGCAGCCGTGGCGCGTCCATTTCCCGGTTATAACGGACAGATCCCGGCCTCGGCGGGTTCGATCGCCGATAATCTGCATCAGGCCGGCTATGCGACTTTCGCACTCGGTAAATGGGATCATCTGCTGGCAGAGGAGTCGACACTGGCAGGGCCGTTCGACCAATGGCCGGCAGGACAGGGCTTCGACCGTTTCTACGGCTTCCTCGCCGCCGATGCCGACAACTGGAACCCGACTCTGATCCGCGACCTGTCTCCGGTAACGAAGCCCGACGATCCGGACTACCACCTCAACGACGATCTGGCGGACCAGGCCATCTCCATGATCCGCTCGCGCGATGCCCGCAATCCCAGCCGCCCCTTCTTCATGTACTGGGCGACCGGCACCGCCCATGCGCCCCACCACGCGCCGCAAGAGTGGATCGATCGCTACAAGGGCAAGTTCGACATGGGCTGGGACAAGGCCCGCGAGGCGATCCTCAAGCAGCAGAAGGCTGAGGGGCTGGTGCCCGAACAGACCAAGCTCGGTCCCCGGCCCGAGGGCATGCCGGCGTGGAACAGGTTGAGCGCGGAGCAGAAGACGCTTTTCGCGCGGCAAATGGAAGTCTTCGCCGCGTCGCTGTCCCATGCCGACGAGCAATTCGGCCGCATCCTCGATGCGCTGGAAGCCAGCGGGGAGCTCGAAAACACAATCGTCGTCGTCACCTCGGACAACGGCGCCAGCGCGGAAGGCGCGCTGAACGGGCTGTTCTCAGAGGCCCTGCTCGGCTCGGGCAAGCAACCGAGCCTTGCCGAGAACATGGAATTCTACGACCGCTGGGGCGGGCCGGAGACCTATCCGCATTACAGTTTCGGCTGGGCCGTGGCAGGCGACACCCCGTTCCGCTACTTCAAGCAGACGACCCACGAAGGCGGCACCCATGTGCCGCTGGTAGTCGCCTGGCCGAAAGGCATCGCCGCGCGCGGCGAGCGGCGCGCGCAGTTCGTCCATGTCGCAGACATCGCGCCGACCATCCTTGATGCGGCAGGCGTGCCGCTGGCCGAAACGGTGAACAATGTGAAGCAGCAGCCCATGGAGGGCATCAGCTTCACCTACAGCTTCGCCGCACCCGAGGCCCCGACGCGCAAATCGGCGCAATATTTCGAGATGTTCGGCAACAAGGGCCTGTGGTCCGATGACTGGCTGCTCGTCACCACCCATCGCACCAAGCCCTGGGACATGACGACCGCCACACCGCCCAACGAACCCTGGGAGCTTTACGACCTTGCGAAAGATCCCGGCGAAACCAGCGATCTGGCCAAGCGCAATCCGGAGCGCGTCGCCTCGATGGACCGTGCATTCGCCGAGCAGGCCGAGCGCTACAACGTCAACCCGATCGGCAATGTCAGCGAAGGCACACTCGAAACCATGCGCAAGGCGCGCGAGGAATTTTCGCGGCGCGGGGGCAAGTGGCGCTTTGAAGGGCCGGTGTCCAATATTCCGGGAACGGTCGCTCCGCCAATTTCTGCCCTCAGCTTCACCATGACCGCAGCGCTGGACTTGCCCGACAACAGCGTGACCGGGCCGGTCTTCGCCAATGGCGGCCATCTGGGCGGAATGGGGCTGTATCTGAGGGACGGCAAACCGGTCGTCATCCTGACAACGATCAAGGGCGAGACAACGGAAATCGCCGCTGGCGAGGCCCTCCCAGCGGGACAATCGACACTTTCGCTGACATTCACCAACGCGAGAGGGTCCGACGAGCACCGGGTCACTATCAGCGCAAACGACAAGACACTGGCTCACGACACGGTCAGCTTCGCAATGCCGGTCTCCTTCGGAATCTTCGAAAGCTTCGGGGTCGGCATCGATTATGGTTCCGCCTTGCTGCCCGGCGCGAAAGCGGGAGTGCCCTTTGCCGGAACCATCGGCGAAGTCGTGTTCGATTTCAGCGCGCCACACTAGGACGCAACGCCAAACGGGGAGAGTACGCATGCCGCAGATCACCGACCGGCTCGATCACGTTGCCTGGATGTGCCTGCCGGAAAACCACGACGCCTATGTCGACAAGCTTGAGAAGCTCTTCAAGTTCAAGTTCGAGGCAGACGACGGCGGCCCCGATTTCGGCCTGCGCATCACCTGGTCCTGGACTGCCGGACTGGAAGTGCTGTCACCCGCCGGAGACCGGGATCTGCCCCATGCGAAGATGGCCTGGGACTTCCTGGACAAGCGCGGCGAAGGCCTGTTCGCGGTCGTCTTCGGCGTCAAGGATGTCGAAGGGACGATCGAACACGCGCGTTCGCTGGGTTATGAGCCGAGCGGCCTGCTGGCGCTTCCCGAAACGGACAAGCCGTGGCGCAAGCGCGTTCAGGACTGCACCGAAAGCGTAATCGAGCACTGGCTCGACGGCAATCTGGCCATCGGCAGCATCATTACCGACGAGCAATAGGTTCGGGAGAAGGCAATGCCGGCAGATCGCACATATGAATTGCCAGGCGGGCTCACCGTGATCCGCACGCAACCGGCACTCGGCGCGGTCGTATCCGGGATCGACCTTGCGCAACCACTGGATGAAGCGAAAGCCGAAGGGCTGAGACGGGCACTTTTCGCCCACGGCGTGATTTTCCTGCGCGGGCAGGATCACATCGGCTTTGCCGAGCATCTGATGCTTGCCGAGGCTTTCGGCACACCGATCTGCGACGGGCCCGATCCTGAACGGCCCCAGATCACGCCGGTAAGTGCCAAGGCCGGTTCACGCGAGGGTACGGCCTCCTCCTGGCACAGCGACGGCTGCTACCAGCCCTCACCGCCGTCGGTATCCATCCTGCGCGGCATCGATCCTTGCACCTTCGGCGGCGATACCTGCTGGGCAAGCGGCGTTGCCGCCTATGCCGGCCTTGCCGACGAGCTGAAACGCCAGATCGACCCGCTGCGTTTCACCACCAGCCTGGCTGCACGGATACCCAAGAATTACAATCACTTCGGTACTGCCAGCAACTGGGAGGAACTGAACGAAAAATACCCACCGATCACGCAGCCGGTGGTGGTCGTGCACCCGGTCACGGGTGCGAGAGCGCTTTACGCCAATTCAACCTGGGCACTGGGCATCGAAGGCATGGACGAGGAAGAGGGCCAGGCGCTGATCGATCGCCTTTCGGCGGAATTCACCCGGCCCGAATACCAGACGCGCTGGCAATGGGAAAAAGGGGCAATCGCCATCTGGGACAACCGCATCGTCCAGCACTATGGCGTGCCCGACCAGACCACCGACCGCTATCTTGAGCGGATCACCGTGCAGGGCGGACCGATGCTGAGCATCGCGGACTGGCAGGCGAAGAGAAAAAGGATTCCCGAACAGGCGTAACCACCGACAGAGTGGCGCCGGGGCCGCGTTTCAGTCAGGCGAGCGAATGCGCCGTGCGGATGGGGCGCCCTTTGATATGATCCGGCACAGCGATATCGAGCCGGTCCAGCAGCGTCGCCGTCAGATCGGCGGTATCGACTGCCGGGAGGCGCAGGCCTTGCTCGAAACCCGGCCCGCGCGCGAGAACGAAACCTTCGCTGGCATGGCCGCCACTGCGGAAGAAGGGTATGGGACCGATCTGGCCGAAACGCGGATGACCGGCGACGTCGGCTGCCAGTTCATCGTTCCACAACACCATCAGGTCGGCCGGTGACAGCTCTTCGCCCTGGTCCCACGGGCTTTGCCTGACGCGGATGATCTGCTGCGCAATCGGCTTTCCGGTGCGGGCATCGGTCAGTTGGCGGACAAGGTCGATAAGTTCGTTGCAGGTTGCATCGAACTGCTCGGGAGGAATCCCGCCGTCACCGTCGCGTCCGGCAACGTTGATCCGGATCAGTCCCTCCGAATAGCCCGGAAGAGTGAATGCGCGCATCCGGTGCCATTCCGGCTGGTACCAGTTGCCCGGATCCCAATATAACGGATCGCCCCGGCGTTCCTGCTCCTCGGGCGATTCCAGCACGGCATCACCATGAGCTGTCCGCAGATCCCAGATCTCCTCCGACCAGTGCCGTGAATAGTCGAGCCGCGCAGCAGGCGGCTGGCCATTCTCATCTGCGCCCTCGAAAGCGGCGATGCCCGTGCTCCAGCGGTAGAGCAGTTCGGGAAGGAACATCATCGCATAAAGATCCAGGGAGTTCGCCTGCATCCCGTGCGCCGAGAATATGACAACCTCCGTATCGCGCGACGTATCCGCGAGCAGCGACGCAAGGTTGCGATCGATCTCCTGCAGGATATCGAGCATGAAATCGCTCCCCGCGGGCTCGCGAAAGGGTTCGCAAAGCGGATGATCCCGGCCGATGTGCCAGAAGAGGTGGCCCGCTGTGTGAATTTCGCCATAAGTGCAGAACAACAGGTCCCACGCCTCTGCATCCAGCAGTTCTCGGAGTATCGCGGTCCGCTGACGGACAGCCGCGAGGAGCTTGTCCTTCACCGCTCGCATGTTCTCGATGTCGTAGATGCAGGGTATGCGGTAGGACAGGGTTTCGCTGCCATCGTCGGCATTGGTGATGGTATCGTAAAGCGGATGGCGGCCATGACGTCCGATCAGTTCGGTCATGAGCCCGGGCGGCGATGATTGCCGCAGGATCTGGTTCACCTCGGTGCCCCAACCCAAGAGCTGCACACCGTTGACGCCGGGAACCAGCCCGGTCAGGGGCACGTCGAAGACGGCGATACGGCGCCGGCTGTCCAGCGCATAGAATGGCGGAAAGAGCTTGAACTCATAGGCCGCCCGCTCGTCCACGGCATACGTCCCCGCATCGTAGTTCTGATGGCCCCATTCGTGGCCGGTTTCCGGTGCGCAGCCCTGAAGCAGCGTCAGCCAGCTGTTCTCGGTTCGGTAGAGGCTGAAATTGCGTTGCCTGGCATAAGTTCCTTCCCGGGAGAGCTGTGCCAGGAATGGCAACTTGCCCTCCTCGATCCATGTTTCCAGCACGCTGGGTTCGAGCGCGTCCAGTCCAATTGCGATTACGGAAGCAGGCATGGGCATTCTCAATATGGAAACTGATAGGGAATGATTTCGTCCAGATCGCCACGCGCGGCCAAGTCCAGTGCCTGGTCGAGCCAGGGGCGCATCCGGTGATTTATTCGCACTTCGAAATCGTCGGCAACGGTATCGTAATAGGCGGCAGCCTGACTCAGTATCCGCTGCACTGCAACCCGATCATGCTGTTGCGCCTTGATCCCTGCCAGCACCATGGACGCGTTCAGCGATTCCACCGGAAACAGTGCCGGCCGGGCATCGTGAACCTGGCCAAGCAGCGCCACCGCATCGTCTATCCGGCCATAGCGCAGGGCCATATAACCACTGAACCATTGATAACGCAGCCATTCCGGCTCGCGCCGCTGGGCGCATTGCAGACGCCAGTCGTACCAGTCTTCCTTTTCCTTGCGCTCTGTCTGCGGACGGTGCCGAAGGCTCATCTGCGGAAGCCAGCAGGCCCATTCGCCCATGTTCCGCAAACTCGGCTGGGCGGTGTCGTGGATCAGGCCGACATGCCGGTGGTGATGTCGAAAGAAGCTGAGCTTGTAGTCCTCGACGATCGTCTGATCGCCGTAGAAGGTGTCCCACCTGCAGAACAGGCCGGAAGGAAGATCGGCATCGTTGAGCGAGACAACGGCGCGCATCTCTTCCGGATCGACACGCTCATCGGCGTCCAGCGTCATCAGCCACGGAGTCGAAAGCTGGTCGAAGCCGTGGTTGCGCACCGTCGAAAGCGCGAAGCACTCGCTTTCGTCCAGCTCCAGGCGAATCGCTTCGATGCCCAGTACATCGCGAAGCAATTCGCATGTGCGGTCGGTCGAACCGGTGTCGATGACCACGATTTCGGAAACCAGTCCTTCAAGCGGCGAGAGGCAGTCGACGATGTTGGACTCCTCATTCTTGACAGTGATGCAAAGTCCGACGTCAAGCATCGCGGACGGTTTCCACCAGCGCGGCAGTGTGCGGCCGCACGGCAGGAGCAAGGCCGGCGGTGCGTTCGTCATCGGCATCAAGCCGGATGGTTTCGAACCAGTCGGCCGGCAAGCCCCGAGCGGCAATCTCCCCGGCCGAAACGATGCAGAGCGCGCTACGCGCGCCCAGTTCGCCAAGTACTATCCGCGCGCTGGAAAAACCGTCGGCGGGCTGGGCGGCGAGTCTTTCGCCGTCGATCCAGACGCCTTGCGAGGTGGACAGCGCATTGCATGAAAGTTCTCGCATCAGCTTCGCTGACTCCTCGCAATCGGGCTGCCGGCCGTCCGGCAAAACCAGAAGATGTGCTGGGATTCGCGGGTCGGGACCGACCAGCTGCCGCAGGATTTCACCATAGATTTCCGGCGTGGTCCGCACGCCGATCTGCGGCATGGTGTTCACTTCGCAGATCAGGGCGCCCGATTCCAGCCATGAAACGGCAATGTCGGGAATAAGCAGGTCAACGCCCACAAAATCGAGCCGGAGTTGCGCCGCAGCGCGGATGGCCAACGCCAGGTTGTCGGGATGGGCTTCCTCGATGGGAATCGCGATCTGCTCGCCGCCGGTCGTAACATTGTTCTTCCGGCGCAGAGGAACATATTGTCCTTCCGAAGGGACGCTGCCGTCATCCAACCCCATCTCGTGGAGCAACCCCCGCGCCTCCTCGTCAAGGACAAGCAGCATTCGGCCGGACTGGCGAAGAATTCTCTGAAAGTGAGAGGATTGCTGCCGGGCAACGACCAGTTCCGCAATCGAGGATCGCCCGTCGCCGACGACACCTCCCGCAATCCGGTTTTCGACCTTGACGACCCGGCCGTCGACGACGGTCAGGCGATAGTCCTTCCCCTCGAAATGTCTCTCGACAATGATCCTGGACGAGAGCTTCTCCGCTTCCGACACGGCGGCGCGCACCGAGGCAGCATCGCGAAGCCCGGCGGCGACACCGGCGCCCTGATTCTGATCGACGGGTTTGACGACCACCGGGTATCCGAGGTTTTCAGCCGCAGCGACCGCCTCGTCTGATGTCGCAACGACGGTCTGTTCCGGAGCGGGAAGCCCCGCGCGGCGAAACAGGCTTGCGGTCGCCACCTTGTTGCGAGCGATTCCGGAACCCACCAGCGACGTACGATCCGTGACGGTGCTTTCCAGAAGCCTGGTGTTGCACCCGGTTCCGAATGCGACAACGTTGGCGACGAGCCGCTGCACCGGGATGTCGAGCCTGAGCGCGGCCGTGATGAAGTGCTGCATGTTCCTGCTGGGCGGTGCGAACGGCCGTAGCTGGTTGCCCAGGTCTACAAGCACTTGGGCATTGGCCGGCCCCGGCGCGGACTCGGGTTTCACCGCCAGCAGCTGGTTCATTGCTTCGACGGCCCAGAGCAGCGCCAGCCGCATGGCCCTGACCTCGAGGTAGGGCAAGGCAAGCAGGAATTGCGGCCGACCGTCCGGTGCCAAGCCTGTCGGCTCGATATGGCAGCTGCCGGAAACGGGAATCCCGAAATGTATCTGAAGCGCAGCCGTCAGGCGGGCAACGCGCGAGACCAGGCCTTCGGCGCTCGCATCTTCGGGCGGATCGTACGCCAGTTCGGCAGACAGGCCAGCGATCGTGCCGTCCAGCCAATCGGCATCGAGATCCGATGCGGCACCCACGATCAACTGGCCCCGCATGGCCGGCTGCCGGACGCCATAAACAAACCCCGGAAGGATGTTCCAGGACCGCCCGATTTCGATTGCCGCAGATTTGCCTTCGCCAGTCACTGCGCTGCCCCGCAATAGCCCCTGTCCCCGCCACCTTCAGCAGCGCCGTATTGCGCTAGACCGGCACATTCAACCCAGGCGGAAACCGGAACTCCCGTAAACCTTGGCCTTATGCCACGACCGGGGTAGGTGAGCGCCTTGATTCAGTCTAGGGAAACGGCTGAGCATCACGGCGCGCAGGGCCGGTGCGCAGCCACGGGAGAGCGAAGAATGGACAAATTGCGCGTAATTCAATGGACCACAGGCAAGGTCGGCAAGCTCAGCATGCGCGGGGTGCTCGACGATCCGCGCATGGATCTTGTCGGCGTCTACGCCTGGTCGAAGGACAAGACAGGCAAGGATGCCGGGGAATTGTGCGGCCGCCCCGACACCAATACCGGGGTCAAGGCAACCAGCGATATCGACGAGCTGATAGCGCTCAAGGCGGATACGGTCCTCTACACGCCGTTCGAGGCCGATCTCGACCAGGCGATCAAGCTGCTTGAGAGCGGGATGGACGTCGTCAGCACCAACCTGTTCCTCAATGTCGGCGGGATCGTGGGTGAAGTGAAGGACAAGCTCGAGGCTGCCTGCCAGAAAGGCGGCAGCTCGCTCTACATCACCGGCATCAGCCCCGGCTGGATCAACTCTTTGGCAACCGCGCTCACGGCAGCCTGCCGCGACGTCGAGTATATCGGCACGACCGAATCGGCCGATTGCTCGGTCTACGAATCGGTCGAGACATGGAGCTTCCTCGGCATGGGTGAGCCGGGTGGCATGACCGACGAACTCAAGCAGCGCTGCTATGACTGGATGATCCTGTTCCGCGATGTCGTCGTCCGGATCGGCGATGCGCTGGAGCTCGAATTCGACGATATCGAATTCTTCTGCGACTACGCGACGGCTGCCGAAGATATCGATCTCGGCTGGTTCAAGATGGACAAGGGCACCAACGCCGCGCTGAACGCCGGCTGGTACGGCAAGGTCGGCGACAAGATCGTCGTCGAGATGCGGTTGATCTGGTACCTGACCAAGAAGCTGGCCGAAGGCTGGAAGATCGATGACGACCAGCACCGCGTGGAAATCCGGGGCGACCCGAACATGGATGTCCGCTTCCGCTACATCCCGCCGCCGCACTGGCAAAACCACGACTGGGACACGACAACCGCCATGCCTGCGGTCAATGCGCTTTTCCAGATCAAGCAAGCGCGGCCGGGCATCCTCGGGCTGATCGATGTCGGCCTGCCCCATGCTCCGGTCGGGGTTTGGATGAAGGACCGTTCCTGACATCGCATGACGCGATTGCGCTCGGTCGGTTTCTGGCCCATGCAGGTTGAGGGACGGGGGAGGACCGACCATGAAATTATCGGCATTGCCGCAGCTGGTCGGCCGCTGGCTTTATGGGCTCATTCTGCTCGCGGTTGGCGGCACTCTCGCTTTCGGTGGTGCCAGGCTTATCCTGCTGGGCGGATCCTTCTATTATCTGCCTGCCGGACTTGCCGCGCTCGCGGCAGGCGTCGCCGTGCTGATGGGCAAGTGGCGGACAGGAGCCAAGATCTATCTTGGATTGATGGCGGTCACCCTGATCTGGGGCCTCGTGGAAGCGGGGCTGGACGGCTGGGCGTTGATGCCGCGGCTCCTCTCGCCTTTCATTCTCGGACTGCCTTTCCTGCTGGCCGCGATCTTCGGCGGCCAGCGGACCGACCGCCTGGCAGGCCTGGCAACCGCCGCAGTCGCAGCCGTGCTGATAGTTGCGGTCGCGGCCTCTTCCGGCTTCCAGCCTGTTAAGGCCGCCGGCCGCGAGAATCCTGCCCTTGCCGCCGATGCTTCCGGAGACTGGTTGAATCTGGGCAATACCCAATGGGGGACGACCTACTCTCCACTGACGGAAATCAATCCCGACAATGCCGGCAAGCTTGACGTAGCGTGGCAGGTGCCGCTGGGGCCGATGCCGGCCAAACCTCTGAGCCAGACGCAGGTCGTCCCGCTCAAAGTCGGCGATCACCTCTATATCTGCACACCGTTCGACGACATCATCGATCTGGAACCGGAAACGGGCAAGATCCGCTGGCACTACCAAGCCAAGCCCAACCTTGAGGGCCTCTATGTCACGCGCTGCCGGGGCATGTCCTATTACGCCGTGCCGGAGGCGAGCGGCGCCTGCTCGCAACGCGTTTACATAGCCGGCTCGGACGGCAACCTGTTCGCGCTGGACGCCCTTACCGGAAAATTGTGTCCGGGCTTCGGCGAAGGCGGCGAAGTCAATCTGCTCGAAGGGCTAGAGCAGAGGAATCGAGGTTATTACCGGGTCACCTCTCCCGCAGCAGTGATACGCGGAAAGCTCGTCGTCGGCGGCGCAGTGGCCGACGGTCAGTATGTCGGCGAACCTTCGGGCGTGATCCGCGCCTATGACGCCGTCACCGGTGAGCTTGCCTGGGCCTGGGACATGGACAATCCTGAGAACCGCAAGGGCCCGAAACCCGGTGAGTTCTATTCGCCCGGCACGCCCAATTCCTGGGGGCCGATGAGCGCTGACGAGGAACTGGGCCTTGTCTATGTCCCGACCGGCAACGCGACGCCGGACTACTGGGGCGGGCACCGCTCCGAAGCGAGCAACCGCTATGCCAGCTCGGTGGTGGCACTCGATGCCGAGACGGGCGAACCGCGCTGGTCGTTCCAGACGACGCATTACGACGTGTGGGACTACGACGTCGCTTCCCAGCCGGTGCTGTTCGATCTGCGCAAGGACGGCAAAGTCATTCCCGCGCTCCTGCAGAACAACAAGCGCGGCCAGCTCTTCGTGCTCGACCGCAGCAACGGCAAGCCGATCTATCCGGTAGTCGAAAGGCCCGCACCGCAGGAAGGCGCGGTCGAGAAGCTCTCGCCCACCCAGCCGTGGTCGCCAGAGCTGCCGGACCTGGGAGGGCCGCCACCCACCGAACAGAACATGTGGGGCATCAGCGCGCTTGACCAGCTCTGGTGTCGGATCAAGTTCCGCGAGGCGCGTTTCGACGGGTCGTTTACGCCGCCCGGAGTGACCAGCAGCATTTCCTATCCCGGCTATTTCGGGGGGGGCAATTGGGCGAGCGCCTCGATCGATACCGGCCGCCAGCTGGCCTTCATACTCTCGAACCGCATGGTCAACTACAACCGGCTGGTACCGCGTTCCGATCCGACCATAAGCGACTTGAAAGCGGATTCGGCAGGCAATCTCGGCGGTCTGGCGGCACAGGAAGGCACACCATACGCCGCCGATATCAAGTTCTTCTTCTCGCCGCTCGGCGTGCCGTGCCAGCAGCCGCCGGTCGGGGTCATCAACGCAGTAGACCTCAACACCGGCAAGATGGTCTGGAGCCGGCCTCTGGGCACCGCTCGCGACATGGGGCCGTTGGGTATTTCTTCACACCTGCCTTTCACTATCGGCACGCCGCTGTTCGGCGGGGCGATGAGCACGGCTGGCGGCATCGTCTTCACCGGCGGCTCGCAGGACCACACATTCCGCGCTTTCGACAGCGAGACCGGCAAACTGCTTTTCGAGGCGGACATCCCGGGCATGTCGGCGACCAAGCCGATGACATTCCGATCAAGCCGCAACGGCAAACAATATGTCGTGGTCGCTTCCGACGCGCCGCACAGGGACGGCTCGGCCTATGCAGCGATCACCGCCTTCGCCTTGCCGGAGAAGCGATAGCGGAAGCCAGCCGCTCCGGTAGCCGGAGCGGCTGGAAACCTTGTACTTACTCGCCTTCGCAGCCGTCTTCGTTAGCCATCCAGTGCACGAAGCGGTGCAGCGGATACATCGCATCATGCGGATTGCCGATGGCGCTCGGGCCGGCTTCACCGAGCCGCACGACCCTCTGCGCACCGCCGCTCGCGAGATGGTCGCGCAGTTCCGGCATCCGGTTGAAGGGATAGACGCCGACCGTCTGCGTTGCGACGTTGACGTATTTCATCGCATCCATGAGATCGGGCACGCAGACCACGTTGGAAGTCTTGCGCAGCGGGTGGAAGTCCACGGGTTCTTCGGAACGGATGGCGACGCCGCGGCCGTCGGACTTGCCGAACACACCGTATTCGTCATCCATCATCCGCAGCATGTCGATCTGCTCCTTGAGCTCCATGTCGAGCGGGCGCGGCGTGCCTTCGTTCATCCGGTCGACCCGCAAGCGCTCGCCCAGCACCTCGGCATAGCGGTCGCCTTCTTCCGGGGTCGCCTCGATAAACGTGAAGCGGCTGCAGACACAGGCTTCCTGATTGAGGATCGAAACGTCGCGGGCGTTGAGTTCGGCCGCCTCAGCGATCGTCTCATCCGATTCGAACACCTCCTTGCCGACCATCGAGATCGAGGTCTTGGGATCGAAGGAGACGAGCTGAAAGCCCGGCCCGATATACTTCATGACATTGTTGATCGCATCGCCGCCGCCCCA
>JAGREL010000133.1 GCA_020446575.1 Novosphingobium sp.
GGGCCTATCGCCACCATGTCCCGGCAAGCGTCGATCACCTGATCCAGCGGGGCGAATTTCTCACTTCCTACACGCCCTATCAGCCGGAAATCGCTCAGGGCACACTGCAGGTGCTGTTCGAGTTCCAGACGCAGGTCGCGCGCCTGTTCGGTACCGATATCGCCAATGCCTCGATGTATGACGGATCGACCGCCTGCTGGGAAGCGATCGCCATGGCCTGCCGGGTGACCAAGCGCGACCGCGTCGTGATCTCGGGCGGCCTTCACCCGCATTATGTGGCGACGGCCCGGACGATGGCGCGCTTTGCCGGCAATGCGCTCGACACGCGCCAGCCAAGGCTCGAAGCAAGCCCCGACGATGCCGAGCTGATCGGTGCCGTGAATGACGAGGCTGCCTGCGTCGTTGTGCAATATCCCGACATTCTGGGCCGGATTCCGGACCTTTCTGCGATTTCGGAGGCCGCGCATGCCGCCGGAGCGCTGCTTGTCGCGGTGGTGACCGAGCCGGTTGCGCTGGGCTTGCTGGAAGCGCCCGGAAATCTTGGTGCCGATATCGTCGTCGGCGAGGGACAATCGCTCGGCGTCGGCCTGAATTTCGTCGGCCCCTATCTCGGTCTGTTCGGTTGCAGCGAGAAATTCGTCCGCCAGATGCCGGGACGACTCTGTGGAGAAACTGTGGACGCGGATGGGAAAAGGGGCTTCGTGCTCACCCTTTCCACGCGCGAACAGCATATCAGGCGTGAGAAGGCGACAAGCAATATATGCACTAATTCAGGCCTTTGCGCGCTGGCATTCAGCATTCACATGACATTGCTCGGCGGGGAAGGGCTGGCGCGGCTCGCGCGGATCAATCACGCGCGCATGCAGCGGGTGGTGCAGCGCCTTTCCGCCGTTCCGGGCGTCTCCGTGCTCAACGAGGCCTATTTCAACGAAGTAACGCTCCTGCTGTCTGCCGATTCTCGTGACATCGTTCGCCAGCTTGCCGACCGGCAGGTGCTGGCGGGCGTGCCGTTGAGCCGGCTCTATCCCGACGTGCCCGACCTGCATCGCGGGTTGCTGGTGACAGCGACCGAAACCGTGAGCAACGAGGATATCGAGGCGCTGGCCGCCGGCCTCACCGAAATCCTGGAAGGAGTGCCGGCATGAATGCGCACAATCCCTCTGGCTGGCGCCCTGAGATGGGTGAGGGCAACGAAACCGGACCCGGCATGATCACACATAGCGGGGACATGGGGCTGATGGTGGAAGAGCCGCTGATTTTCGAACTCGGCGGTACGGGCGATTCCGGAGCAAAATGCGGCATCGATCTCGATGAACCGGAAGAAATGCCCCTTGCGGCGCTTCAACCGTTTCTGCGCAAGCAGGCTCCGGCCCTGCCAGGCCTTACCGAGCCGGAAACGGTACGCCACTACACGCGCCTCTCGCGCCAGAATTACGCGATCGACCTTGGCCCGTTTCCGCTCGGTTCCTGCACGATGAAGCACAATCCGCGCCTCAACGAAAAGGTCGCGCGACTGCCGGGCTTTGCCGATGTCCACCCGCTGCAGCCGCATCAGACCGTGCCGGGAGCGCTGGCAGTGATCGAGCAGCTTGCCGACTGGCTCGTGGCGCTCACCGGAATGCATGCCGTGGCGATGTCGCCCAAGGCAGGCGCACATGGAGAGCTGTGCGGTTTGCTGTGCATCCGCGCCGCGCTTGAGGCTCGCGGCGATGCGCGCAAGGTCGTGCTCGTCCCGGAAAGCGCGCATGGCACCAATCCCGCGACCGCCGCCTTTGCAGGCTACGGTGTCGAGAGCATTCCGGGCACACCGGACGGACGCGTCGACCTTGCGGCGCTGCAGGCAAGGCTCGGTCCGGACGTCGCCGGGGTGATGATTACCAATCCCAATACGTGCGGCCTGTTCGAACGCGACATGAAAGCGATGTCCGACGCGGTCCATGCCGCGGGCGGCTTCGTCTATTGCGACGGAGCGAATTTCAACGCGATCGTGGGCAAGGTGAGGCCAGGTGATCTTGGCGTCGATGCAATGCATATCAACCTGCATAAGACCTTCTCGACGCCTCATGGCGGCGGCGGGCCGGGTTCAGGTCCGGTGGTCCTGTCCGAAGCGCTGGCACCATATGCGCCGCTTCCATTCGTCATGCGCGGCTCGGATGGACAGCTTCGGCTTATCGAGGAAGAAGACGGCGGCGAGGAACTGCCGGACAGCTTCGGGCGGATGAGCGCCTTTCACGGACAGATGGGCATGTTCACGCGCGCGCTGACCTACATCCTCAGCCACGGTGCGGACGGGCTGCGCCAGGTGGCCGAAGATGCCGTGCTCAATGCCAATTACGTCCTGCGCAGCCTGGAAGACCTGCTTGATGCACCTTTCGGTGCTTCCGGGCCCTGCATGCACGAGGCACTGTTCAGTGATGACGGACTTGCCGAGGGCTTCTCCACGCTCGACATCGCAAAGGGGCTGATAGACGAAGGCTTCCACCCGATGACGGTATACTTCCCGCTGGTGGTGCATGGGGCGATGCTGGTCGAGCCTACGGAAACCGAAAGCAAGGCAGGTCTCGACCGGTTCATCGGCAGCTTGCGGAACATCGCGGAACGGGCGCGGGCAGGAGACGAAAGCCTCAAGGCAGCTCCGAACCTTGCGCCGCGCCGACGCCTCGATGAAACGCGGGCCGCACGCAAACCAGTGCTGGTCTGGCGCGAGCGGGAGTTGTAAGGCCAGGCATCGGCGCGCCGGCCTCAGGCGGCGTAGGCTGTCGGGGGGAGGGCTTTCGCCATGGTGCAGCGCGCAACCAGCCTGTTTGCCTTGTGGACCGTGTTGGGCACGCTCTGGGCCTGGATACTGCCCGATCATTTCATCTGGGTCGCCGACGGCCGCTTCAAGCCCTTCGGCCAGCCGCTGATAAGCGTGCTGCTGGGCGTGATCATGCTCGGGATGGGCATCACGCTGTCCTTCGATGATTTCCGCCGGGTATTCGCAATTCCGAGATGCGTCGCCGCGGGAGCGATCCTGCAGTTCACGGTAATGCCCCTCACGGGCGTCGCGATCGCTTCTGCATTCGGGCTTGAGACGGGGCTCGCGGTAGGTCTTATACTTGTTTCCTGCTGCCCCGGTGGGACGGCATCGAACGTGGTGACCTATCTCGCCCGGGCCAACCTGGCGCTGTCGGTCACAATGACAATGGCCTCGACGCTGGTGGCGGTGATCGCCACGCCGCTGCTCACTGGCTGGCTTGCCGGTCTTTATGTCGAAATCGACCGCTGGAATCTCTTTCGCGAGATGGTTGCAGTCGTGCTGGTGCCGGTGGTCGCAGGCATCCTGCTCAACCGCTACTTTCCAAAGTTGACGAGGCAGGTGGCGAAGGTTTCGCCTCTGGTTTCCGTGCTTGTCGTCGTGTTGATCGTCGGCGGGATCATCGCCAAGTCGAAGCCGCTGATCGAGGAGTATGCCGGCGTGCTGCTTCTTGCGCTTTTCCTGCTCCACGCCTCGGGATTCGCGCTTGGCTACGTGCTCACGAAACTGCTTGGCTTGGGCGTGAGTGAACGGCGTACGATCAGCATCGAAGTCGGCATGCAGAATAGCGGACTGGGTTCCAGCCTAGCATCCACTCCGGCATTCGCTGCACAATTCGCGGCACCGATACAGGCTGCCCTTGCGCCTGTGCCAAGCGCGATCTCAGCAGTCTATCATGTGGTGATCGGAAGCTTGTTGGCGAGCCTCTGGCGCCGGAACGTGCCGGACTGAGTGCGATCCAGTGGGCACCGGGCCAGAGGCTCAAGCATCAAGTTTCCTTGTCGACTGCATTCGCGGCGGACTCAAGGTCGTCACCGGCGCCGCGGACGGTATTGCAGGCCGTGGCCGTAAAGGCGAACGTGCCGGCGAGCATTGCGAGAAGGATCTTCTTGAGCATGGTCATTCCTCACGATTGCAGCCCAGGCACGGCGCCTGCGCTCATCGGAGAAACTCGGTGCTCGCTGAATGGTTCCGGCGAAATCTTCGTCCTGCCGCAATCGGCAGGGGCAAGTGAGCTACCGTTCAGGTGGCTTTATCGACGCTGTTCGCAGCCGATTCGAGATCCTGTCCGACACCGCGAACCGTGTTGCAAGCTGATGCGGCAATTGTCAGTCCGCCTATCGCGAGGACCACAAGAACTTTCCTGAGCATCGTCGTCTTCCTTCTGTCAGCAGCCCGACCCATTGGCTGGATGCCGAACCGTGGTAATCCCAATTAGCCCAAGGTTTTCCTCCGGGATAGCGACTAATCCGCTTCGATCGCCGACGATGGCGTGATGCTGCGCGCGAGCCGTTGCTCCCGCCAGGCGATTATGGTGCCGGCGGCGATGATTGCCGGGGCGCCCAGCCAGGTGGTGTAGGGCGGAAAGCGCTCCCAGATGAGCCAGCCATAGGCGGTCGCCCAGATCAGCGAAGTGTAGTCCATCACGATCACGCTCGCCACCGCGCCATGCCGCAGGGAGGCGCTCACCAGCCATTGGCCGAAGGTTCCGAACACGCCGATGGACAAGAGCAGCAGCCATTCGAAAGCAGTGTGGGATTCGATGAAAAACGGCAGGGGCACAGCCATGATCACGGCCCCGAAAAGGGAGAAATAGAAGACGACGGCTATGGGGCTGTCGAAGCGTGCCAGGTCCTTGATCTGAAAACTGACGATCGCGACGACAAAGCCCGAGGCAAGGCCCGCCGCCACGCCGAGCGGCGAAATCGGCTCACCCCCGGGCTGGGCGACGATGACGACGCCGACAAATCCGATTGCTACCGCGATCCAGCGCCAGCGACCGACTCTCTCGCGCAGAATCAGAGCGCTGATCACTACTGCAAAGAATGGCGTGGTGAAGCCCAGAGTCATGGCTTCGGCCAAAGGCAGGAGAACGGCGGCGCCAAAGCCGCAGACCATACCGAGCATGCCGATCCCTGCTCGCAAAGCGTGGTGCTTGAGCCGCTGGGTCCTGAGCCGCCCCAAGCTCCCTGCAAAAGCAAGGCCCGCAGGAATGAGCAGCACCGGTATAGCCTGTCGCCAGAACATGAGCTCCGGCAGGGCAATGCCGCTCTGGCCCGCGTATTTGACCAGCATGAACATGGTCGAAAGGAGCACCATCGCCGAAAGCCGGAGTACAAGGGCGAGAATCGGGCGCTGGGTCTGGTCCACCCAGGGGCTTTAACTTGGCGGTCGTTCGAGGCAAAGCGCCGCCGTGGACGACGAGAAGACAATACTCGCGGCCGCAGGTGCGGTCGCGCTCATCCTCGCAGCAATTGCCTGGATCGGGGATCGCCGCCGCATGCGTCGCAAGCACGCCGACGATGTCGGGTTCATGCCCTGGACGGGATTGTTCTTCGGAGCCCTGATCGTCGCCCTCGTCCTGCTCGGACTGGCGGCCAGGGAGTGGCTTGCGGGTTAGAGGCAGGCCTCGAGATAGGCCTGGTCGAAACCGAACTGGCGGGCTTTTTCCAGCGTATAGGGGCGCAGGCCGGAGCTGCGGTATTCGCCCAGGATCTTCCCGTCTTCGCTCTCGTCCAGATACTCGAACTTGAACAGTTCCTGGGTCACGATCACATCGCCTTCCATCCCGATTACCTCGGTAACGTTGGTCGTGCGGCGCGAACCGTCGCGCAGGCGCTTGACCTGGACGATGATGTCCACCGATTCGGCGATCTGGCGGCTGATCGCTTCTTTCGGGATCTTGATGTCACCCATCATGATCATGTTTTCCATACGGCCCAGGCATTCGCGCGGGCTGTTGGCGTGAAGCGTACACATGGAACCGTCGTGGCCGGTGTTC
>JAGREL010000134.1 GCA_020446575.1 Novosphingobium sp.
CTCAGCGAATTTGCGGAAGACCGCTTTGGCATTCTTGCCGACAAGCGTGCCGCTCCGTCCCGTTTCCCGCAGAGCGGCATTGTTCGCGAATGTATAGTTCCAGTCGGCATCGACCGTTGTGACGCCTTCAAGCGAACTCTCGACAATGTTGGACAGCCTGGCGTGCAGGCGCTCGATTTCCGCGTGGGCTTCCTCGGCCTGCAATTCCAGCAACTTCTTGTCGGTGACGTCGGAAATGAAACCCTCGAGAAACAGAGGGCGACCGTCCGCGTCGAATACCGGAGTACCCGTCTCGTTGACCCAGCGCACTTCGCCGGATTTGTGCCTGACACGGTAGCGATCGGTAAAATGCTCGCGCTTGGAGATCGCCTGCTGGATCTTGGCATCCAACTCCTCAAGATCCTCAGATTCAATGATTTCCTCATAGGCGTGGTCGGCGAAGAAGTCGGGAGCGTAGCCTGTGATTGCCTCCACGCCCGGACTGATGAACTCCATCTTCCACGGCCGGGACAATTCGCACCGGTAAAAAGTACCGGAAACACATGACAGCAGGCTTTCGAACTGGCGCAGGCTTTCACTCAACGCGGTGAACACCACGTCGTTGCCGGAATCCGCAGAAGTCAGGACATCTCGCACGGCCTGCGGGGAGAACGCCGAGTTCTCCGGCGCGCGGGATTGCCCGAATCCCAGCAGATCCGCAATGAAACTCCCGCGCTTATGTGAAAGATCCACGTCTCCTGGCTCCGGATCGAGTAACTAAAAGCCCCGTGTTCTTACTTTTCGATCGTTAATACCCAATTAAGCTTTTGAGACGATCTTCAGGAATTATTTACGTATTCCTTGTGTGCTATTGTGACCTTTCGCGCCGCGATCCGGCCGGCCGTTCAGACCGTCACCGGACAACTCATATCGTGGGGGCCCAATACGGTGCGACAGACAGGCGGCCTCCCGCCGATGGGCCTGACCGGTTCGGCTTGCCGATCATGCTGCGGGCCACAGCCGGGCGCTGGCGATCCGCGCACCTTCGACAAGGCTTTCCATCTTGCCCCAGACGATATCCGGCCACACCGTCGGAACCTCCATGAAAGTGGAATAGCCGCAATCGGTGCCGGCCATGACCCGGTCCCGGCCCACGACATTGGCATAGCGCAACAGCCTGTCGGCCACGAGTTCGGGATGCTCGATATAGTTTGAAGTGGAATCGATCACGCCCGGCACCAGCACCTTGTCCTCGGGCAGATCGAACGTCTCGAAGACCGCCCATTCGTGACCGTGACGCGGATTGGCGCCTTCAAGCAGGATATGGCGTGGCCTGGCGCGAAACACCCGGTCCGCGATCTTCGCCAGCGGAATGTCGCGGTGGTGTGGCCCCGGATAGTTGCCCCAGCACAGGTGCATGCGTAACCGCTCGGCCGGGATGTTGCGCAAGGCATGGTTCAATGCCTCGACATTGCGGTCTATGACCTTGAGAAATTCGTCGTCGCTCAGGTCCGGGAAAGCGAGGTGGCGGCCCATCGCCAGATCGGGACTGTCGACCTGGAGCAGGAAGCCGGCTTCCACGATCGCTTCATATTCGCCTCGCAACGCTTCGGCGACAGCCTCGATATAGTCGTCCTCGTTCGGGTAGTATTCGTTCTTCTGGAAGATCGCCACCACGCCCGGCGAAGCGGCGTTCATGAAGGCGCCGTTGGGCCCTGCCGCATCGACGGCGGCTTTCAGGTTTGCGAGATCGGCCTCGAGACCGGTCGTGTCCTTGACTGCGACGGGCCCCTGGCAGCAGCTGCCATAGCCCGACGGTATCACGCCGCCGATCTTGACCAGATGCGCGGCATAGGATCGGTATTCGCTCAGATCGGCAGCTGCGTTCAGCGCGCCCTTGCCGCCGAAGCCCGAGAGGCGCTCGCTCACATAGGTTGCGTAGCTCGGCTTGGAGAATTCGCCGTCGCTGACGATATCGATGCCCGCATCCACCTGCCGCTGCACGATATCGCAAACGGATTCGCGCAGTGTGGCATCAAGCCCGGCCGTATCGAAATCGCGCCCCTCCGCCTTGTCTCGCATGATCGCCAGCAGCGCTTCGGGACGCGGAAGGCTTCCGACATGGGTTGTCAGGATGCGGTTTTCACTCATGGCTTTCTCCCAGGCGGGCAATTGCTGTTTCTCCCCCGGATCATCCGGTCTTGCCCTGCCGGTCGAGCCGGGATTGTCACTGATCGCGAATCCTTCCAAGCTCGAGCCGGTACATAAGCATGGCACAGGCAACGGAGAGCGAAAATGACCCTGCACGCAGACGAAATTATGAAAGAGGCCGAGCCCTATATCGAGTACGTCAAGGACAAGAAGACCAAGATCGCGACGATCACCTTCAAGAACGACCAGCAGCTGAACGCCGTCACCACCGGCATGCGGCTACTCTACGTCGACATGCTCCACCGGGCCAATATCGACGACGACGTGAAAGTCGTGGTGATCAAGAGCGAAGGCGAGCATCTCGGCACGGGCGCGGACCTCGCCGGTCAGTTCGAGGGCTACAAGCAAGGCCCGAACAACTCACCGCTGCACGAATTCGAGATCGACGATCTCGACGTGAAATATCCGCCAGAGGAATCCTTCCGCTACATCCATGGCGTCTGCAATCTCTACGGACAGGCGCGCAGCGGCTGCCGGACTCTGCAGGACTTCAAGAAAATCTCGATTCTGCAGTGCAAGGGTTATGTCTATGGCTGGCACTTCTACCAGGCAGGCGATGCCGACCTGGTGATTTCCTCCGACGAGGCGCTGTTCGGCCATCCTGCCTTCCGCTACGTCGGCTGGGGCCCGCGCCTATGGACCTGGGCCGAGACGATCGGCCTGCGCCGGTTCACCGACATGCTCTTCACCGGCCGGCCGTTTACCGCCAAGGAAATGCTGGACTGCGGTTTCGTCAACAGCATGGTCCCGCGCGAGGATCTGGAAGCCGAGACGATGAAATATGCGCTGGCCTGCTCGCGCTCGCGTCCGACCGATACGGTCGACGTGCAGAAGACCTTCCTTGAGATCTACAAGCAGTACCGCGGCGAAAGCATGGGCAGCAAGCTCACCGCCCTTGTCGAATCGCTGTGGCCTTACATGCATCACGAGCCGGAGGACCTGAACTTCAGCGCCGAACTGATGGATGCGGGCGTCAACAATGCGGTAAAGGACATGGAAATGGGCTATCCGCCCGAATGGCGCATGAGCATGTCGGGGCGGCGCAAGGCCTCATAGCCCGCCGTGCACCAACCGCCGGCGCCGCGAAGCGCCGCCGAAAACCGGGAGAATGATCATGGCTAGAGTCAGACTGACAACCGAAGAACAGCAGCCCTGGATCGTCTCGGGCGAGCGCAACATCAGCGAGGAGGAGCGCAACAAGCTGCGCCGGGGCGAGCTGACCAGCGAATACCGCATGCGCGAGCCGGGAGGCGATGATTTCCCGCAACTCGTCGAGCTGCGCTACCAGCCGGACTCGGAAATCCGGCTGCATTCGCATGACGAGGACGAGATCATCTATGTTCTGGAAGGCGCGATGCGGATCAACAACCGCATAGTGGGCCCGGGCGCCTGCCTGACCATTCCCGGCGGCGTGTTCTACGGCTTTCATGCGGGGCCGGAGGGCCTGCGCATCCTCAATTTCCGACCACGCAATGACACCACGTTCAACCTGCCGCAAGGTGCGGCAAACGAACCATAGGCGAAGAACCAGCTATGGACAGACCGTTTCGGCAGCCCGTCTGCCCCTGCGATTGACGGTTGCCTTGCTATTGCGATGCATTCGCGCAATAGCAAGGTCCAGGAAATTGCCGAGGTGACTGTCCATGACCGAGATGTTCCTTGCCCGAGCGTTGCATGTACTCGGCGTCGTGATCTGGATCGGCGGCGTTTCCATGGCGAGCACGGTCTTCCTTCCCGCGGTCAGGAAGGGCGCCTTCGGCCCAGACAAGCTCGAGGTTTTCCAGGCCGTGGAACGGCGTTTCATCTGGCAGGCCCGCGCTGCCGTGCTCGTGGTCGGCATCACCGGACTCTACATGATCGAGGAGTTCGGCCTCTGGTCGCGATTCACCGACGCCGCCTATTGGTGGATGCACGCCATGGTCATTGTCTGGACGTTGTTCGTGTTCGTCGTCTTCATCGGCGAACCGTTCGTCCTGCGACGCTTCTTTCCGATCTGGGCCACGCGAGAACCCGAACGCGCTTTCGCATGGCTGCACCGGGTGCATCTATTCCTGATGACGCTGAGCTTCATTACCGTGCTGGGCGCGGTTGCGGGAGCGCACGGCATGCAGTTCTGACTTGAGCTGCCAACCTTTACCTTTTGGAGGGGAACTGATGGCCAAGGAGCAGCAGCCATACAAAACCACGCCGGTCTTCGACGAGAAGACCTTGCCAGAAGCGATCCGCAACGAGCACCGCACCAAGGCGGGGACATGGGGTCTGCTCCGGGTGATCGAAGGAGAGGTCGACCTCGTCTTCGTCGATCCGCCTTCGCGCGTGCATGTCACACCGGAAAACCCGGCGCCGATCCCGCCCCAGGCGACGCACTTCGTCGAACTCGACGGCCCGATGCGAATGCAGGTCGAATTCTACCGGGAACCGCCCGAGGCCTGAATCGCCGCGCTCGGCTGGACCGACCGGCTGCCCGACAGAGCCCAGACACTATCGCGCGGACCGCTCCGGGCACGTTGGCGCGCCGAACGCCAGGCAGCCAGCAATGCCAGCGCAATGGCCAGCGCCGTGACGTCCACCGCCCATACGATGGCCGGATGGCTCCCCATTGCCGCAAGCGTCGCAAGCGGTACCAGCAGCATCGCGCCGGCGGCGGCGGGCAATTGCTCGATGCCGGCTCGCGCCGCGCCCCGCACAAGTGCCCAGACGACGAAGGCCAGGAATACGGCGTAGTAGATTACGCTGTGAATAGCTGGGCTGGCCGAGAGACCGAGAGGCTTTGCCGCAGCCACAGTGACGGCAATTCCCGCGACACAGCCGAGCGGCACGCCAACGGTCAGCGCCGCCAGGATCCGGGTCGAACGTGTCTGCTCAAGGACTCCTGCTTTCCGCTCCCGTTTCCGCCGCGATTCCACCCAAAGCAGGTTGCCCGTGTAGAACAGGAACCCGCCGGCGAGCCCTAACAGAAAATAGGCCCAGCGGATCGGCATGCCTCCGAAACTGCCGAAATGCAGGGCAAAGAAACTGGTGATGGTCGCCGACCAGCCGTCCTGGTGCCCCGGCAGGTAATCGGTTTGCGTGATTTCGCCTGTTGCCGGATCGACCATAGCCGCGCCGAAGTCCGGCCCTCTCTGGGCAAAGCGAATATCGCCGCCAAGGACGCGAAGTGAACTCTCGCCCTGGGGGGACTGCCGGTACTCGAGGGAAACGGGCGTGAAACCGGGCGCCTGCTCGCGAAAGCGCGAGACGATCTTGTCCGGCGGCAATAGCGGTTCGGGCGGCGGCGCGATCGCCTCGCGCGTGGCAGGCCGCTCGGGCCCGCCGAACGCCACGGCCTGCGCCGCGTAAAACTGGTCATGGAAGGCAAACACCACACAGGTGAGCGCCATGACGACGTGGAACGGCAGGCTGAACAGGCCCAGGACATTGTGCAGATCGAGCCACATCCGCTTCACATTGCGGCCAAGTCGCAACGCGAACAGATCCTTCACCAGGCTGGGCAGGAGCACCACGAGCCCGGAGACGATCGCAATGAAATACAGCAGCGCGATTGCCCCCACGATCGGCATGGCGATCTCATGGCTGAAAGGCAGTCCGACCTGCTGGTGGAGCAGGTCGACAAATTGCGCGACCGGTGAAGGCCCGCTTGTTTCAACCTGCAGCGAGCCGTCCGGGCCCAGCGAAGCGTAGTGCATCGTGCCACCGCCATGCTCTGCCTCCTCGCCACGCGCTTCATTCCAGCTCACGCGGGCAGGATGTGCGGAATCGATCGCAAGATTGACCGTGTAGCCCTTCGCCGCTTCGGGATGTTCGGCAAGCACCTTGGCGACAAGCTCCGGAGTGCGTGCCAGCGAGGGCGCTTGTGCAAGCTGGCTTGGAGGGGAAGCCCATTTCTGGAGCGGGGCCTCGAACATGGTGATCGCGCCAGCATAGAACGCGATGAACAGTGCAAGGCCCGATACGATTCCGACCCAGCCGTGGATTTCCTTGTACATCCTGACGAGGTCGGTCGACAGTTTCATCCGGCAAGCCCTCCCAGAGAAGCCAGCAGGGCCCAGAGCACGAGATTGGCTGCAGCCAGCCAAAGCCAGGCGCGCAAGCTTGAGCGGAACAGGAAGCAAAGCGACAGGACGAGCGCCCAGACCGGCGACATCATCCACATGGCGAACTGGCCCTTCGTGGAAAAGAAGGTCTCGCCGACACCCGCCGCCACCTTGAAGAGACCGCCGGCACCAAGCGCCAGCAGGAAACCCAGGATAAGCCCTGCGCTCGCCTTGCCGAACCAGTCCCGGCTCGAGAGGGGGCTCGTCATCGCTGCCTGCCCTCCGGCGCAGCGCGCCACCACGCCGCGGCCAGCGGCACAACGGTCCATACGAGCATGGCGAGCGTCATCGCGATGAACACGGAAGCGACGGGCCCTGCCCATTGAAGAATGAGCGCCAGGCCGAACGCCAGCGCGAGCACGCCCGCCCAGGCCAGAGGCCAGCGGCGCGGCGGCGGCGACTTTGTGAGCTGCTGATTGGACGATGCCAGATAGAGCAGCGTCGCGCCGGTCATGACTACGCCACCGCCCAGAACCGCGATCATCGTGCCGACCTTACCACCGGAACTGGAACCGCGCGGTAACAACGCGGCCCTGCCCGTAGAAGCACGAGGCCACAGTCCCGCAAGTCGCGACATAGCGCTTGTCCGCAATGTTGCGCGCGTTCACCGAAAGCGAAAGCCCTTCAAGGCGAGGGTTCGCGACACCGAACTCATAGCGCATGAACAGGTCGAACAGCGTGTAGTCCTGGATGGGGAAGAGGTTGTTCGTATCACCGAAGCTCTTGCCCGTGTAACGGATGCCTCCACCGAAACCGAAACCCGCCAGCGAGCCGCTGCTGATCCGCTGGTCGAGGAAAAGCGAGGCCAGATATTTGGGAACGGCCTGCAGCTTGTTGCCGACGATCGGATCGTTGGACTTGGTCACTTCCGCATCGAGATGAGAAGCCGATGCGATCACGGTCGTGCCCGAGGCAAGCGAAGCGCGACCTTCGAATTCCACACCGCGAACCCGTGCCTCGCCGGCCTGAACCTGGCAGACCCGCCTGCCGCACAGAACTCCATTGGGATCGGCGGTCGGGACGTTCTGCTGAGTGATTTCGAACGCACCCAGCGTCAAATACACATTGCGCCCGCTCTGATAGCGCAAGCCTGCCTCGATCTGGTCACCGGTCGTCGGCTCGAACAGGATGCCGCCCAGCGTCTGCGACGGATCGACGACCTGCGGCAGGAAGGATTCGGAATAGCTGAAATACGGCGCCAGGCCGTTGTCGAAGAGGTAGACGGCGCCCGCCCGCCAGGTGAAATCCTTCGCCTCCGTGGCGAAAGTCGTGCTGGTCAGGATGTTCTCGCTGGTGTCCTTCGCCCAATCGTAGCGGCCGCCAACGGTGACGCGCAACCGGCCGATCTCGATCTGGTCCTGAAGATACAGCCCTGTCTGCTTGCTGACCGAAGAACCGTAGATTTGCGGCGCGATGTTATCGAGATAGTCGCTCGATCCGCGCGGCACCGGATCGAAGATGTTCCACAAGGGCAGGACCTGCCCGGGAGCCGGCGCGCCCGGCTCGCTCACCAGATCGCGGAAATGCTCCCATTCGGTATGGAAATAATCGAAGCCGCCCAGCAAGGTGTGAGCGAGCGGGCCGGTCTCAAACCGGGCTTCGGCTTGCGTATCGACTGCAAACCCGTCGCTTTCTCCACGGCCCTCCACGGCGCGGCGGCCGATCGTCTGGCCGTCGATACATTCCGGCCCGAGCCCCGCAGCGGCGCAATCGGTGATGGTGTCGCCCGAGAGGACAGTCAGGCGAAACAGCGTGTCGATATGGGTGTAGCGGGCATTGTTGCGGATCGTCAGCGCGTCACCGAAACGGTGCTCGAAGAATGACCCGACAAGATACTGGTTGCGGTCGAACGTGTTCCAGTCCGGCTCACCGATATTGGCGTCGTTCGCGATGTAGCGGCCGTTGGTCGGCTGGTAGGACCCGGTCGCCGGCAGGAACTGGAACGTCGAGCCACCTTCGTCGCGCTGATACTGACCGAGCAGAGTCCAGCTCGTATCCGGACCGGGCTTCCACGTCAGGCTGGGCGAGACATAGTAGCGTGAATTCTCGGTATCGTTGACTTGCGTGCCGCCGTGATGGGCCAGGCCGACCACACGGGCGGCGAAGGAACCATCGCTGTTCAGCGGACCGGTGACGTCGGCACCCGCCCGCCAGGACCAGTTGCCGAGATCGGTATAGCCCTGACCCTGCAACAGGATCTCACCGGACAGCTGGGAAGACGGCCGCTTCGTGACGATGTTCACGATGCCACCGGGCGCCGTCTGTCCGTACAGCACGCTGGAAGGCCCCTTGAGCACTTCGATCTGCTCGAGGCCGAAGGTGTCGAAACCGAAGCGGGTCCATTGCCCGCCCGACGGGAGGCGCAGACCGTCGACGAAATTGTTGTTCGATGAGAAGCCGCCGGCACCGAAGCCGCGAACCGAAACCTCATCCGTGCGGCTGTCTATTCCGGAAGGTTCGGCCTGGACCCCTGCCGTATAGGACAGGGCATCGGCAATGGTCGACGCAGCGCGAATATCGATCTCGTCGCGGCTGATGACCGAAATCGTTTGGGGCGACTCGATAATCGGGGCGTCGGTCTTGGTCGTGGACAGTGCGGAGGAAAGCCCGGTCGCGGTGACGACGATCTCCCGCTTTCGCAGCTCGACACCCCCGTCCTCCTTCTTTTCCTGAGCCATTGCCGGCACGGCCAGTCCGATAGCGAGCACTGCTGCCCCGCGCGAAAGATAAAGCATTTGTCTACGCCCCCACTGAACTCGAAAACGACCGCAAAGCGGTAGTAATGCGAACGATTCGCAGATGCAGTTAGGGAACTCCTTGATTCAAGTCAATGCGAACGACTCGCATTAGCGAATCATCGCCGCACTGTCTCTCTTTCAAATCAGATGGATAGCGCGGTCGCCGGTCTCGCGGGCGCAGACGCTTCTGCCGATGATGGCCGGTCAAAACGTCCCGGCCGCTGCTCCTGTCTGGGTTTGTTGCCGTTCAGGCAGGCACTTCGGCCACGTCGAACTCCACCGGCAGGCCGCGTAGCCCCCAGGTCCCCGGAAACGGGCGATAGCCCTGCGGTCCCGACGACCGCGGATTGAGGATACGCTGGGCGATCAGGTGAAGCCCTTCGTGGATCTGCGCCCGGGCGATGTACTGACCCAGACAGATATGCGCGCCCAGGCCGAAGCCGATATGCGGGTTTTTCTGCTGGCGCTCGGGGTCGAAGCTTTCGAAATGATCGGCATAACGCGGATCGTGCGTCGCAACGCTGAGCGGGAACCAGACGATGGCATCCTTTTCAAGCAGCACATCGCGATAGACGATGTCTTCCTTGAGGACCCGCTGCGACGAGGTCGTGCTGTGGATGCGGAAAGCTTCTTCGACCACGCTGCGGGCGAAAGCGTGATCCTCGGCGCAGCGCCGATACATTTCCGGACGTTCCAGCAGCTCCCACATGGTCAGGGTCAGCATGTTCTTCGAAGTGTCGTAGCCGGCGACGAACAGGAAGATCAGGATGTCCGCCAGCTCACGGTCGGACAGGCCGCCCCCGCCCTGCGTTTCGAGCAGCAGGTCGAGCAGGTCCGGCTCCTCGCCGCTGCGCGGATTCGCCCTCCGGTCGGCGATCAAACCGTCAACGAAGTTTTCCATCGTGACGACGCCTTCCTGCATCGCGGGCAGCCAGCGCGGGTCCATGCTGGTGCTGAGGCCGATCGCCTCCATCGCCGAGCGCAGGCCGGGGATGACGTCTGGCGACGCACCGATCAGGCGGCACATCACGGTGATCGGAAAGTAGGAGGCGAATTCCTCGAAATCGAAAGACTGCTTCGGCGCCCATTCGTCGAGCAGGCCGGTGATGACCTCGCGCATCAGCGGGCGATGGTTGTTGGCCTGGCGCGGCGTGAAGGACGGCGCGAGGATGTCGCGGATCCGCTTGTGCGGCATGCCCGACATGTTGAGCATATGGCGTTGCTGAAAATTGCCCCAGGGTGTGCCCTTCGCATCCATGATCTCGACGATGTTGTCGTAAAGCATGCCCATCCTGTCTTCGGTGGCGAACAGGTCGCGCATCGCCTTGTAGTCGGTGACGACGTAACCCAGCGTCCACCGGGCGAGCCACGGATGCTGCGCCCGCGCCGCGGCGAAATGGGGGAACGGATCTGCCGCAAAGGCATCCTCGTCCATGGTCAGATAGGGGAGATCGAGATCTGCGGCCTGTTGCATCGGCATGCCCTCCTCGGCGGCGTCCATGCGCCCTCCCCAGACAATACCGTATTTTCGCCGGTATGGATAACCCTCGGCCGTGATCACGGGTGCTGCAGCGCACAAGCAATGTTGCAATGCATAAATTCCGCTTCTCTTGCGGCCTGTTTCTATATACGCTGAGATATAGAAACAGGGAATCGATCCTCATGACACGTCTTTTTCAAACAACCTTCGCCGCCTGTCTGATGCTGCTTTCAGCTGCCTGCTCAAGCGCAGGTGATGGGGGACGGCAGGCAAAAGGGCCGGTCGTGCTGGCGGCAGCGAGCCAGCAGGACGCGCTTGAGGATGCTGCCGGCGCCTGGGCGGCGCAGGGCCATGCGCGTCCGATCCTGTCCTTTGCCGCGACCTCGGCCCTTGCCCGGCAGATAGAGGCCGGCGCGCCTGCCGACCTGTTCATCTCTGCCGACGAGAAATGGATGGACGACGTGGAAAGCAAGGGCCTTATTGTCGAGGGCAGCCGGGCCGACTTCGTCGCGAACAGCCTGGTGCTGATCGCACCCGCCGAAAGCCAGGCCGAACTTACCATCGCTCCCGATTTCCCTCTGGCGGCTGCGCTGGGTTCGGGCAGACTCGCCCTGGCCGATCCCGACGCCGTTCCGGCCGGCCGCTATGCGAAGCAGGCACTGACCGCGCTGGGCGTGTGGGATTCCGTTGCCGGCAAAGTCGCGCCGGCCGAGAACGTACGGGTCGCGCTGGCGCTGGTCGCGCGCGGCGAAGCCCCGTTCGGAATCGTCTATGCCACCGATGCCAAGGCCGAACCCAAGGTCCGCGTCCTCGGACAATTCCCGGCTGACAGCCACCTGCCGATCACCTATCCGCTAGCCGTGCTCAAGACTTCCAGCCATGCCGACGCGGAAGAGTTTCGCGCCTTCCTCATTTCGAACGAAGGCGTGGCCATATTCATGAACTACGGCTTCCGGGCCCCCTGACGACAATGATCCTGTCGCCGGCAGAATGGGAAATCGTCGCGCTTTCGCTCAAAGTCAGCGGAACCGCCATCACCGCCATCCTGCCCATTGCCTTCGGCCTGGCCTGGATTCTTGCCCGCAAGCGCTTTGCCGGAAAGGTAGTGCTCGACGCGGTGATCCACCTGCCACTAGTGCTGCCTCCGGTCGTGACCGGCTGGCTGCTGCTGATTCTCTTCGGGATCAACGGACCGGTCGGGCGGTTCTTCGCCGATACGGTGGGGCTGACTTTCATGTTCCGCTGGACCGGAGCGGCGCTGGCCGCAGCGGTGATGGCGCTGCCGCTGATGGTTCGCGCCATGCGACTTTCGATCGAATCGGTCGACCGCCGGCTCGAAGGCGCCGCGCGCACCCTTGGCGCAGGACCATGGCGAACCTTCTTCGAAATCACCCTGCCGCTGGCCCTGCCCGGCGTGATTGCCGGCATGGTGCTCGGCTTTGCGCGCTCGATCGGCGAATTCGGGGCGACGATCACGTTCGTCTCCAACATACCCGGCGAGACCCGCACGCTACCGTTGGCGATCTACACCACGCTGCAATTGCCGGGCAACGAGGCGGTCGTCACCCGGCTGGCGATCATCTCGGTGATCCTCTCGCTCGGGGCGCTGGTGATTTCCGAAGTGCTGGCCCGGCGCAGCGGCCTGGGACGAGGCCGGCATGTCCTTTGAAATCGACATCCTCATCCACCGCGGGGGCCGCAAGATCTCCGGAGATTTCAAGACGCCCGCGGGGCTGACCGCGCTGTTCGGCCCTTCGGGCGCGGGCAAGACGAGCTTACTCGACGCCATTGCCGGCCTGCTGCGGCCCGATCGCGGACGCATCGCCGTCGGCGGCATGGTCCTGTTCGACAGCGAGGCAGGCATAAACCTCAAGCCCGAACGCCGGGCCTGCGGTTATGTCTTCCAGGACAGCCGGCTGTTTCCCCATCGCAGCGTGACCGACAATCTCCTTTTCGGCTGGCGCCTCGTCCCCGAGGAACGCCGCTGGATCGTGCCGGACGTTGCTGTCGAATTTCTCGGCATCGGCCACCTGCTCGATCGCATGCCGTCGACGCTCTCGGGCGGAGAAGCGCAACGTGTCGCCATCGGCCGGGCACTGCTCAGCGGGCCGCGCTTCCTGTTGATGGACGAGCCCCTCTCCTCTCTCGATGCAGGACGGCGAGAAGAGATCATGGGCGTGATCGAACGCATCCGCGACGAGCTGCGGCTGCCGATCCTCTACGTGAGCCACGATCGCGCGGAAGTCGAGAGACTCGCCGACCAGATCATTCCGATCCACGCGAAATAGGCCGCCCTGCCCGCTTCCCTTCGCTGCCTCCGGGCCGGTCGGATGCAAGCGAACAGCCTGTCGGGATTTGCCAAGCTCAAGAAGAGCGATACAGAAGCTCGACCAAGCACAGATTGCGGGAGAGACAATGTGACAGGCCGGCCGCTTCCGGTACCCGACGAAACTTCGGCTCCCTATTGGGCCGCTTGTGCGGAGCATGTCCTCAAGCTGCCGCGCTGCTCGAACTGCGGCGAATTCACGCTGCCGCCAGACGTCACCTGTCCGCATTGCCAGAGCCCCGAGCCGGATTTCAAATTCGAGCCGGTGTCCGGCCGCGGCAAGCTGAGAAGCTGGACGGTGATCCGGCATTCGTTCCTGTCCGGCGTCGAGGTGCCCTTCCTGCTGGTCGACGTCCAACTCGACGAGCAACCGCATATCCGCATGGTCGGAAGACTGCTCGATGGCCCGGAGGCGCAACTCCACATCGGCGATGCCGTGACCGTCGCCTTCGAGGACCTGTCGCCCGAGTTCGCGGTTCCCGCCTTCACCCTGGCAGACGCGTCATGAGCGGACTGTTCGCATCGCACAACCGCATCGCCATCGTCGGCTATGCCCACAGCGAGGTCGTGCGCCGCACCAGCGAGCCGCTCGGCATTACCGCCCTGCGCACGGCGCGGGCCGCGATCGAAGATGCGGGGCTGACGCCCGAGCAGATCGACGGCTTCACCTCCTCGGCCCTCCTGCCGTCGTCGGGCGAGCATGCGGCGCAGGACGGGATCAGCGTCGTCACGTCCGACTGGCTGGCGAAGCACCTGGGCGGCCATGCCCATTACGTCGCCGGCTTCCAGGGTATCGGCCAGCTTACGGGCTCGCTCTCGCTGGCGGTCAACGCGCTGGCCAGCGGGGCGGCCGACTATGTGCTGCTCCACCGCGCGCTGCACAATCCGGCGGGCAAGTACAACGACAATCCCACGACCGAATTCGCCGGCGACCAGCAATGGAGCGCGCCGCAGGGCTTCTTCGGCGCACTGCCCGCCATCGCCATGGTCTGCAATGAATATTGCCAGCGCTATGGCGCCACCCGCGAATCCCTCGCCGACGTAGTGGTCGAAGCGCGCAAGAACGGCGCGCGCCTGCCGTGGTCCTACTGGCACGGCAAGCCGATCACCAAGGAAGACTATCTCGCCGAACCGCCGATCAACGATCCGATGTCCCGGCTGGACTGCGACATCCCGGTGCAGGGCGTCGGCGTGTTCGTCCTGACGACGGCCGACCGGGCGAAGGACCTGCCGCACAAGCCGGTCTATATTTCCAGCCAGGCTTTCGGCTACCCGCTTCATCACCGCATCCCGCTCCACTGGACGCTGGACGAGATGATGGAGTCAGGCGTGGGACTCGCGCAGCGGTTGTGGGAAAGCTCCGGCCTCGGCCCCGCCGACATCGACACCGCACAGGTCTACGACGCGTTCTCGCCTTTCGTATATATCTGGCTGGAAGTGCTGGGCTTCTGCCCGGTCGGCGAGGCGCATCGCTTCATCAGCGAGGGCGGGATCGACAGCGACCGGCCCGATTCGCTTGGCACCCTCTCGGGCGGCGGCGCGATCGGAAACGGCCGGTTGCACGGCCTTCCGCAACTGCTCGAATGCTACCTGCAGCTTTCCGGAAGAGCGGGTGAACGGCAACGCCCGACGACCAATGCGGTGATGAGCTATTCGGCGCCGCATTTCGGCGGGGCCGTGGTTCTGACCAACGATCCGGCCTGAAACCGGCCTCCATCGTCCACGGGCGACGGCCTCCTGCGAGGTTGGATTTTATCCAAAAGCCGAATCTTCGTTCTTGATATCGAATTGATGTTGTGACCTACTGTTGCTCCGAAAGATCGGAGCGAGCGACGCCGCACAGCGGCGGACTCCGGCCTGAAAACGAATAGCCGGGATTGCCGCTTCGCTCCGGACCTTGTGCAGGCACGACAGCAAACCGATTGCAAAGCGAGGAGAGACATTGATGTCAGTCGCAGAACTCGAACGAAACGATTCCGGAACGCCGGGCGAGAGCCGTTACCGGATCGTCGACGCGGACCAGCATGTCGATCCGCCGCACACCTTCTGGAAGGAATACCTGCCCGAACACCTGCGCGAGTTTGCGCCCGAGATCGAGGAAGGCGACGAGCACGACTGGGTCGTCTTCGAAGGCAAGAAGCGCCCGCTTAACCTCCTCTCGTTTCTCGCCGGCAAGGAGGAGATCAACTTCAAGCAGAAGGGCAAGC
>JAGREL010000012.1 GCA_020446575.1 Novosphingobium sp.
TTGTAGATTTCCTCCTTCACCGGGCAGGCATCGGCATCGACGAGGATCTGCAAGGGGTCAGGGGTTTCCGTGCAGGCGCCGTAGCGGAGTCTGGTTTTGCCTTCAAACGCCGGGTGGGGGGATAACGAAGGTGGAATGTTGAACGACCGCACAGTTCCAATCCGTCATGCTGAACTTGTTTCAGCATCCATCGTGCCTCTGGTTACCGAGGCTGCGAGAGGAGGAATGGACCCTGAAACAAGTTCAGGGTGACGATCCGGGCGGATGGCCCCCCGCCTTCGCGGGGATGACGGTGACGGTCGGGAACCGCATTTTTTTGAAACCGCAGAACTGTCAACCGCGCTTTCCAGCGAATAAACTCCTTCTTCTCATGAGCTTGCGCGCGATTTCCGGCGGTTGACACACTGTCGCCTTTGTCAACCGGACGTGATACGCTTGCTTTGTCATCCAAAGCAGGGCGGGGCGCGCCCGGACGAAGGGAGAAAACCATGCGCATCGATCTTCCGCAGGAATATCACGACCGGCCGCTGGAGCATGTCGGCAAGGTCTATGCACCGCAGATCGTCGGCCCGGCCGGCATGTTCGGCACCGCGCCCTACCAGCACAGCAAGTTGACGCTGCGCGAGCTGGAAGCGGCGCGCTATCGCACCGCGCTGATCAACGGCTGCAGCGCCTGCTCCGCCTTTCGCGGCGCGCGCGATTTTCCCGGCATGTTCGCAAGCTTCGACGGCGATCTGGAGAATTCCGTGTGGTCGCGCGGCCCTGCGCCCGACGAGGAGTTCTACGACAATGTCGAGAACTGGCGCGACTGGCCGGGCTATTCCGAGCGCGAGCGGCTTGCGATCCGCTATGCCGAAGGCATGGGCCTCGCGCCCAAGGAGATCGCGGAGGACGAGGATTTCTGGGAGCGTGCCAAGGCCGCCTTCAGCGACGAGGAACTGGTCGACATGACCTATTCGATCGGCGCCTGGATGGCCAACGGCCGCGCGCTCCACGTGCTCGGCCTCGACGCCGTATGCGCCTGGACCCCCGCGAGCGAGGCCGCCTGAGGGGCGCAAACGCGAAGTTGCCGGCCCCCGCGATTGCGGATATGCGCCCCTGACGAAAGGACAGGGGGCATGGAAAATTCGCAGGCGGGAGCCGAGCCCGGAGAGCAGGACTGGTTCGGAGTGATCTCCGATTGCTGGTGGCTTGGCGCGGAATCGGCGATGGTGATCCCGCTGCGCCTCACGCGGCTGGCGCTGGGCGGCAAAAGCGCCTGCGCCGAAGCGCGGCTGATGGTCTCCGAGAAGATCGAGGCGCACGGAGATCTGGCCCGCGCTCTGGCCGGCGGTGAAATGGGTTCCGGCGCGAAAGCGATCACCGGCGGCGTGGTGTCGCATTATCTGGGCTATGTGCGCGGCAACCGGATAAGGCTCACGCAGGATCTGCTAGGCTAGCGCGACTACCTACATTCCGGCGAGCGAACCGCGAACGCGCGGCAGCTCCATGGCCTGTGCGACTTCCAGCGCCGCGTCGCGGGCCTCGGCGGCGGCGTTCGCGGCGCGGTCGGCTTTTTCCGCCAGCGCCCGGGGCACGTCGATCACTTTCGGCCCGGCGGCGGGAGTCGGTTCGGCGGGAAGGAACGCGACTTCGTTGCCGACCGGCTCGGGCAGCGTCGCGGAGCGGTATTCCGGGATCGTGGGCGGTGCATATTCGGCCTGCGCAGGCTCGTCGTAATAGACATCCACCGAGGGGACGCGCCGGTGCCACGAGCGCCTGTCGCGGTGCGGGCTGAGATCGGTCGGGCCGGTGTCGGCAAAGCGGTAGCTCACGCCTGTCGCGGTTACGGGCTTCGGCTCCAGCATGTGGCGCCACGGTTGTTCAGGCGGCGGTTTCATGCTCGTCGGCACCGTGGCCTGGCCCGCCAGGCCCATCAGCGTGCCGCCTGCCACGATCGTCAGCACCAGCTTGGGCGTAATCATGCGATACTCCTGCTCGTAGGCTTCGTTTCGGGGAACGCGGAAAGCGCAGGTTTGTTCCGCCGCCGCCATGCTTGCAGGCGGGCAGGGCGGCGGGTATCGACACGGCCATGTCGCGATTTGCGCTCGTCCTGCCTTTCCTGCTCGCCGCCTGCCAGTCGGGCAGCGGAACGGGCGTGCCGGGCGATGCCGATGACCATACGGCCTATGAAGGCATCTCGATGGACGAGACCCTTCGCTTTACCGGCACCGAGCCATTCTGGGGCGGGCAGGTGACGGGCGGCTCGCTCACCTACACCACGCCGGAGAACATCGATGGCACCACGATCCCGGTAGAGCGTTTCGGCGGGCGCGGCGGGCTTTCCTTCAGCGGCACGCTCGACGGTGAAAACTTCGACATGATGGTGACTCCAGCCGAATGCAGCGACGGCATGTCGGACCGGAGCTACCCCTTCAACGTCACGCTCAAGCTGGGGACCGAAACCCGCTATGGCTGCGCCTGGTCCGACACGAGGCCCTGGACCGGGCCAGAGGCGCCCTGATCTGGACAAGGCTTCGCTTGCCTCGCATACTCTCGCCGGGGAACCGCAGCGGGAGGCAGGCGATGGATTACGTCCGAGTCGCGAGCGTGAAGGATATCTCACCGGGCCAGATCGTGCCGATCGAGGCCGGTGGGCAGAAGCTGCTGCTCGCGCAGGTCGACGGCCAGTATTACGCCGCCCAGCGCAAATGCCCGCATCTCGGCTTCAACCTGTGCCGTGGCAAGCTCGAAGGCGGTTCGGTCGTGTGTGTGCTGCACAAAGCGAAGTTCGACCTCGCTACCGGCAAGATCGACCGCGATCCCAAGCTGCTCTTCATCAACATGAAGGCGAAGACCGATCTTGCTGTCTATCCGGTGAAGGTCGAGGACGAGGACATTCTCGTCCGCGTCTGAGCCCACGCCTTCGCCGGGGCGATTTACCCGGCTCAATTTGAGCGAAATCAAGGCGCCTCTCACGCCTCTTGGATCAGGACTCGGCCGAAAGTCCCGTGCCGCCGCGCCGGGTCAGAACAAGAAAGAGAGGTCCGCAATGGCTGAGATGGATCCTGCAGGAATGGCCCTGGGAGCCAACCCGTTTCCGATCACCGATCCTGAACTGATTCCCGCCCAGCGCTACTACGACGAGGAATTCTACCGGCTCGAATGCGAGCGCCTTTGGCCGCATGTATGGCAAATGGCCTGCCGGCTTGAGATGATCCCCGAAGTCGGCGACTGGATCGAATACACCAATGTCGGCAAGTCTGTGATCGTTGTGCGCACCGCAGACGGCGTGAAGGCTTATGAAAACCACTGCCGCCATCGCGGTGTGCCGATCGCGGGAGGGCACGGCAACGACCATGGCAATTGCGCCAAGAGCGGGTTCATCTGCCCGTTCCATGGCTGGCGCTGGAACATGGATGGTGAGAATACGTTCGTTTACGGCAAGCAGCTGTTCAGCGAAGACAAGCTCGATCCGAAAGAACTCGCGCTGAAGCCGGTGCGGGTCGAGACTTGGGGCGGCTGCGCCTTCATCAACCACGATGCCGATGCGCCGTCGCTGCGCGAGAGCCTTGGGCCGGTGACCGACCGGCTCGAGGCGCACGGCATGGGCAAGGTGCGTTCCGAATGGTGGTTCGGGACCAAGCTGCCGGCCAACTGGAAGATCGCGATGGAAGCCTTCATGGAAGGCTATCACGTGATGATGACGCACCCACAGCTCCAGCGCGGCCTGCCCACGCTCTACAACCAGCGTTACGGCGATGACACCGGCGGCATCGGGGAATCGGTCAATCCGAACATGAGCGTGCGCGAGAACATCACCGCGCAGATCAGGAACATGGAGCTGCTCAACGAAGGCATGGGCGGCATGATCCAGGCCAAGGAGATCGAGATCGCCCGCCAGTTTGCCGAGGCCGACCTGCCCGACGATCTCGAGCAGGCGGTGCCCATGTGGTACGGCATGGTGATGGGCGCGGTCAGCAAGCAGCTGCGCGAGCGCGGCGAGGATGTGCCCGACCTGATCGCGGTGTCGCAGTCCGATCCGGTCGAGGCGGTGGAATATCTGTTTCCGCACTATTTCCTGCTGCCGTCGCTGACGAGCTATTCGTCCTACCGCATCCGCCCGTTGGGGCCGGAAGAATGCTTCTTCGAGATCTGGTCGCTGACGCATTACCCGGAAGGCGAGGAGCCGGAGGTGCCGATGGAGCCGACCGTGCTGCCTTACGATAGCCAAGATTTCCCGATGATTCCGCGGCAGGACTATTCGAAC
>JAGREL010000135.1:0-15570 GCA_020446575.1 Novosphingobium sp.
GGATCACTACCACCAACCACCTGCGCATGGGCCACGCCGGGAAACAGCAGGGCAAGAAGGGCACTTATGGAAAAACGCTGCAAACGCATGAAACTCATCTCCGGACCGGTTCGGACAGCCGCGCCATGATCGCCGCGACATAGTTGCGGGTCTCGCGGATCGCCGGAATGCCCCCCGCGCTCCTCACGCGTCCGGGTCCCGCATTGTAGGCCGCAAGCGCCTTCTCGACATCGCCGCCGAAAGCATCGAGCTGCATCCGCAGATAGCGCGCGCCGCCTTCGAGATTGGCGTGCGGATCGTCGGGATCGACGCCCATCATGCGTGCCGTGCCCGGCATCAGCTGGGCCAGACCGCGCGCACCGGCCGGCGAGACCGCAGAGGCATTCCAGCGGCTCTCCTGCCACACCACCGCTTCCAGCAGGGTCGGGCTGATGTCGTACTTGGCCGCAAGCTCGGCAATCCGGCCACGCCAGCGCACAGGGCCGCCCACCAGTCCGACCTCGGTGACCGAGCCGGCAGGCGCACCGCCCGACACGGCCCCTTCCGCCGCAGCCGGACCCGCAAGCCGTGCCCCAGGCGCAAACCCGGGCCCGCCCGCAACCCACGCAAACTCACCACCACCAACCTCCATCACATCCGCATAAGATGTGCTCGGAATGGTGAGGAGTGCCAGGGAAAGTCCGAGGCAAATTGACCTGCTGCTTAGCAATTATCCTACCTCTGCCTCTTGAGGGCCGGGTCAAATCCAGCCGAAAGCCAACCGGAGGTTGGCGCTTAATGGTTAATTAAAGGTTGCAACACAGCCTAAAAGGGTAGGTGCTTTTAGCACTTGAATCGCCGCAATGGGAGGTGCTTCTATCAGCTTCCCGGCACGGTTGAGCCGGACGATGGCAGCGCCGGACCCTTTCGGCGCTCCATAGCGGATGAGCGGGCATTTGCCCGATGCCGTGATCCGACCGCGGTCTCGCCATCCATTCATACTGCAACACTAAGTTAACATAATGAAAATGTGCGGGCTCTAACATGACTCGCCTCAGCAGTTGCCAGGCACGGTCTCACGTCTTGGAACGATATCGCCCCCGCGAGTCCGACAACCCAGCGCCTGGTGATTGTTACGACAGACTAGGAGACGGTCATGAGTGAAAACGAAGCTCCGCAGGGCAAACGAGCCCTGGCTCAAATCGAGAGCGACCTGCAAAAGGCGGAGGAGGCGTTCGTCGATGCCGACAATCGCCTCAAGGAAGCAGAGCGCGATCGCCACACCGCCCTCGACACGATAAACAAGCACCAGATGGAGTTCGATGAAGCGGTTACGGAGTTGCGGCAGCGCAGCATTCCGGAATCCAAATGGCGGCTTCAACCCGGGGAAACCAAAGCCCCCCTGGTGCTTCAGTCTGAAAACATCGCCGAGAATGTAAATGTTTCGGGTCGCCCCAACCTTACCTCTGTGACAGCGGACAAATCCGTGGCTGCGGAATTCAAGCGTTTGAGAGTTTGCGCGCAGATCAACGGCGGTGACGTCAGCCAGATGTAGGCGCGTAAGCGGCTTCGCGAATGGGAGGCTTCGCTTCGTCGCTTGCATCAGGTTTGAACCATGCCCTGGGAGCCGAGAAAACTCAGCAGATTCGCGGTAGCTGCTCGCAGCTCAGGAAATCCAGTGCGTATGAGCCGCCGATCGTCCGGAGGCTTACGGCTTCCGGACCTGCCTCGACCATGCCGATCAGGGCGGCATTTTGCTCAAAATCTCGCAAGACCGACAAGGCGGCTTCGGCCTGTTCGCCCGGCAGGATTGCAACGAAGCGGCCTTCGTTGGCGACATAGAGCGGATCCAGACCAAGGATTTCGCATGCCCCGCGCACCGGTTCCGAAACCGGCACGGCATTCTGTTCTATCTTCATGGCAAGCCCCGCCGACCGCGCTATTTCGATCAGCGCGGTCGCCAGGCCTCCGCGCGTGCAGTCGCGCAGGCAATGTATGTCGATCCCTTCTTCGATCAGGCGCAATACGGGCGAATGGAGCGCTGCGCAGTCGCTGAGGATGGGAGGGTCGAAGCCAAGGTCCTCGCGCGCGCTCATCACTGCCATGCCATGGCGGCCGATGTCGCCACTCAGCAAGATGGCATCCCCGGGCCGGACACGTCCGGGTGCGACAGGCAGCGGTGCGACGATCTCGCCGACACCGGATGTGTTTATATAGAGGCCGTCTCCCTTGCCGCGTTCGACCACCTTGGTGTCGCCGGCAACCAGCCGAACCCCTGTGGCTGACGCCGCGGCCTGCATCGAATGAGCGACACGGCGCAATTCGGCCAGGGGGTAGCCTTCCTCGATCACGAAGCCGCAGCTCAGGGCAAGCGGCCGCGCGCCGCACATCGCAAGGTCGTTTACCGTGCCGTTGACAGCGAGTGTGCCGATGTCCCCACCAGGAAAGAAGAGCGGCTGCACGACATAGCTGTCGGTGGTGAAAGCCAGCCGCGCGCCGCCAATTTCCAGCTCGGCTCCGTCATGCGTCAGATCCGTTTCGCAATGGGCGAATGCCGGGCGGAAAACGCTTTCGATCAGATCGTGCGTGAGGCGTCCGCCACTGCCATGGCCAAGCTCCACGGTCTCGCCCGGCTTGTCCGGGGTGGGGCAAACAGGAGAAAAGGACGGCGCTTCGTTCATGCCGCCCAGTACTCGTCGTCAATCGGCCTGCGGTAGCGGAAATAGGCGGCACAGGCGCCTTCCGACGAGACCATCGTCGCACCCAGGGGATGGTCGGGGGTGCAGCCTTTCCCGAAGGCAACGCACTCGCAGGGTTTCTTCATCCCGCGCAGGATTTCGCTGCTGATGCATGCTCCGGGTCGCTCCGGTTGTACTGCGGCGTCGCCGAAGCGGCCGAGCGCATCGAACGAAGCATAGGCCGGTGCAAGGCCAAGACCGCTCGCCTCGATCTTGCCCATCCCGCGCCATTCTTGTGCCCGCACTTCGAAAACCTGCGCGAGAGCGGCGAGGGCGGCCGCGTTGCCCTGCGGCCGGACCGAGCGGCTGTACTGGTTCTCGACCTGCGTCCGTCCCTCCTCGAGCTGGCGGACGCACAGGTAAATGCCCAGCAGGAGGTCGAGCGGCTCGAACCCGGTCACTACGATCGGCACGCCATGACGCCGTGCGATCGGTCCGTATTCGCGCGTTCCCGTGACGGAGCAGACATGTCCGGCCGCGAGGAAGCCGTTGACGCCGTTTCCGGGATCCGCCAGCAGCACTTCCATCGCCGGCGGTACCAGCACGTGCGAAACCAGCAGCGAGAAATTGCCCAGCCCCTCGCGTTCGGCCTGCAGCACCGACATGGCCGTTGCCGGCGCCGTCGTTTCGAAGCCGACGGCGAAGAACACCACTTCGTGATCCGGATTTGCGCGGGCGATCCCCAGCGCATCGAGCGGCGAATAGACCATGCGCACGTCCGCGCCCTGCCCTCTGGCCGCAAGCAGGCTGCCTGCCTGGCCCGGGACACGCAGCATGTCGCCGAAGGAGCACAGGATCGCCCCCGGCCGTTTCGCGATGGCGATTGCGGCATCGATCATGCCCGGCGGGGTAACGCAGACCGGGCATCCCGGCCCGTGCAGCAGGGTGATGCCGGAAGGCAGCATCTGATCTATGCCATGACGGACGATCGCATGGGTCTGTCCGCCGCAGATCTCCATGATCGACCAGGGGCGCGTGGTGATCGCGGCGATGGCCTCCGCACAGCGGTGTGCGGCATCGGGGTCGCGGAACTCGTCAACGAATTTCATGGTGCGCCCCTCGCTTCCATCTCGTCGAGATAGGCGAGCGTCTTGCGTGCCTGCGCCTCGTCGATGACGGAAATCGCGAAGCCCGCGTGAACCAGCACGTAATCGCCGATGCGCGCTTCGGGCACATAGGCGAGGTTGGCCCGTTTCACCACGCCGGCAAAAGCGATCCGGCCTTCCCGGGTGAGCGGATCGGTTCCCTCTATGCTCAGCAGTTCGCCGGGTACGGCAAGGCACATCGGCCTGACTCCTCGTGCATTTCGCGCGCGGCAATGGCTGCCTGCCCGACTGCCAGACCGCCGTCGTTTGGCGGCACGCGGCGATGCCGGAAGGGCTGGAATCCCGCCGCGCGGAGGCGCTCCATCGTTCGCCCGGTCAGCAAGGCATTCTGGAAGCAGCCGCCGGTCAGCACAACTCTCTCGATCCCCGCGTAGCGGGCTACTTCCGCGATGGCTTCGGCCAGCCAGTCGATGAATGCCGATGCCAGTATTTCCCCGGACTCGCCTTCACCTGCCTTGAAAGCGAGGTCTTCGAGCATCGGCCGCCAGTCCACCAGCAGGCCCTGCTCCGAGGACAGGATACCTGGTGTCGGCAATGGATATCGCCGGGTCGCATTCCTTGCGGCGAATTCCACGGCCATCGCCGCCTCGCCCTCGAAGGAACAGGTCTGGCGCAGGCCCAGGATCGCCGCGGCAGCATCGAACAGCCGGCCGGCGCTCGATGTCAGGGGCGAATTGAGGCCGCGCGCCAGCATGCTGCGGAGCAACTCGCGCTGTGCCGGCTCGAAAGCTGCGAGGGGTACGATGTCGGCCCTTTGCCACAGGCGCTTGCCCAGCGCGGTGTGGAGCGCGCCAATTGCGGAGCGGCGCGGTTCGCGGATCGCGGCGTCGCCGCCGGGCAGGCGGAACGGCAGGAGATGCGCCTCGCGGCGCCATGTTGCCCTATCGACGCTCAGGAATTCCCCGCCCCAGATGGTGCCGTCTCCGCCGTGCCCCGTTCCGTCCCAGGCGATGCCGATTACCGGGCCCTCGAGGCCGTTGTCGATCATCGCGGAGAGCACATGGGCGAGATGGTGCGGCGCCCTGCGCGGCGCGGGGCTGATTGCTTCCGCGAGGCGTGTGGTGTGGTAGTCCGGATGGGCATCGCAGGCGACAACCGCAGCGTCGAGGCTGTAGAGCTGCTCCATCCCTTCGACGGACCGTGCATGGGCCGGCCGCGTTTCGGCACTGTCGAGGTCGCCGACATGCGGCCCGAGGACAATTCGTCCATCCCGCGCGACGGCCACGCTGCTTTTCATATGGCCGCCAAGCGCAAGGACCGGCGCGGCCTGACATTCGTCGGTCAGTGCCAGTGGCGCAAAGCCGCGCGCGCAGCGAAGGACCGTCGCTTCTCCGTCGATCACGCGCACAACCGAATCGTCGACCGGCCGCAGGATCGGGCGATCATGGGTAAGGAACACGTCAGCGATATCGCCGAGGCGCGCGAACGCTTCCTCATCACTGGCAGCGATCGGTTCGCCGCTGCGGTTGCCGCTTGTCGCCACGACCGGAAAGCGCAGCGCTGCCATCAGCAAATGGTGAAGCGGCGTGGAAGGCAGCATGATCCCGATGTCGGGATTGTCCGGCGCGACGCCGGGCGAGATCGGCCCGCCGCCCCGCTGCCGCAAAAGGACAATCGGTGCCGCGCGTGACAGTAGCAGTGCGGCTTCCACCGCAGATACATGCGCGAGCGTTTCGGCATCCGGCAAGGCGCGGACCGTGATCGCGAAGGGCTTCGCGGGCCGCTGCTTGCGCTGCCGCAGCCTGGCAATTGCTTCATCGTTCGCCGCATCGACGATGAGCTGGAAGCCGCCGAGCCCTTTCAGCGCGACGATCCGCCCATCGCGTATCGCGGCAACGGCCTGTGAGAGCGCTTCGTCCATTCGGGCGAGGACAGTGCCGTCTGCCAGGCACAGCGCCAGTTGCGGGCCGCAATCGGGGCAGGCGTTGGTCTCGGCATGGAAGCGCCTTGAACCCGGGTCGTCGTATTCCGCCTGGCAGGCGGCGCACATCGGGAATTGGCGCATGACCGTGCGCGCCCGGTCGTAAGGTATCGCCTCGATGATGCTGTAGCGCGGTCCGCAATGCATGCAGGTGGTGAACGGATAGCGGTACCTGCGGTCATTCGGATCGAGCAGTTCGGCGCGGCATTCGCTGCACATGGCAAGGTCGGGCAGGACTGCGGCGGACGGCGTCTCGCCGTGCGTGCTTGGCGCGATGGCGAAGCCGTCTTCGCCGGTGACGGCCAGTTCTTCCCGGTCAAGCCGCTCGATTTGAGCGGGAGGCCGTGCCTCGCGCTCCAGGCGCGCAAGGAAGCGTGCGATTGCATCGGGGCAGCCTTCGACTTCCAGCGAGGCCCCGGCGGCAGTGTTCCGGACCGAGCCTGCCAGCCCCTCGCTCGTGGCCAACCGGTAGACGAAAGGCCGGAAGCCGACCCCCTGGACTTTGCCCGACACAGCGACCTTGAACCGTTGGCGGGCGGTGCTGCGCTGGTTGGGGCAAGTCGCTGTTTCCACTGCGGTTCAGCTCTCCGTTTCCGGGACTTCGAGGTCAACACTGCGGATCATGACGTGAAGCGCATTGGCATCCGAGGCGTCGTCCGAGGTGAGGATATCAAGCCTTGCTCCCTCGGCAATCGAACCCTTCGCCTCGTCATCGAAATGTTCGCGGAAATGGTGTGGCGTGAACTGGCTCAGCGCGCCCAGCCAGACCTCGACGCCCGAAACGGCACTGGCGCCGGCATCGGCGGCCACGCTTTCTAGCCGCCGGACAAGGTCGCGCACAATTCCCGTCTCATGCATGGTCTGCCAACTCCTGAAGCCTTGCCGCTTCCGCCGCGACCTGTTCGGCTAGCGGGGCGATGGCCTGCGCGGCTGCCTGCGTCATCGGCGCGCCGGCTTCGAAACTTGCGCCTTCGACAGCATAAACGACAATGTTCGGCGGTGCGAGGCCGAGCGTGCGCGCCAGCGCGACCGCTTCGGGCAGGCCGAAGGCGTGACTGGAGACGAAGGCCATGTCGCGCGGCAGCTCCTGTTCGCCCAGATCCATTCGGTGGATCGTGCCGGGGCGCTCCATCGGCGCGGCAGCATCCACGCACACCAGCGCGGAGAACCCCTCCCAGTCCTCGATCAGCGCAAGCATGTCGCCCGAGCGCACACTCAGGGCGGTTCCGTCCGGCAGGCGTCCGTCGAGCTTGGCCGCGACGGCGGGACCGATGCCGTCGTCGCCGCGGTCGGAATTGCCCAGGCACAGCACCAGGACCGGCGCACCGGCTGTCACGAGCGATGGACCGAAAGGTCGAGAAAATGCGCCGAGCAGGAAATGCACGGGTCGTAATTGCGGATGCTCTGTTCGCAGCGGTTGCGGATGATTTCGTCGGTTTCGGCGGCCAGCGGCGCGGCGACCGCGGCGAGATCCTGCTCTATGCGCGGCTGGTTCTGCGATGTGGGCGGAACGATGCGGGCGGTGCGGATGGTGCCGTCGGCTTCGAAATCGTAACGGTGCCAGCAGATGCCGCGCGGCGCCTCGGTACAGCCGAAGCCCGTGCCTTCGCGGGGCTCCAGAGCGATGGCCGGTTGGTCCGGCTGTTCGTAGTTCGCGATCAGCCGCAAGGCTTCTTCGCAGGCGAAGGCGATCTCCAGCGCGCGCACGACGATGCTGCGGAAGGGATTGGTGCAGACCGGGCCCAATCCCGACTCGCTCGCCAGCGACCGGATCGATTGCGGCAAGCGGTCGTAGTTCAACGCATAACGGGCGAGCGGTCCGACGAGATAGGCGCCGCGCCGCTTCACCATTGCATGGAGCGCGGTCGAATGCGGGACATGGCGCTCTTCGAACTCGTTTTCGAATTCGGCGATCGCAATGTCGATATCGCAGCTCGAGACGATCCGGCCCCCGGTGATCGGGTATTCGTCGGGATGGCGCAGCGCGACGAATTCGTAGTCCTGCTCGAAATCGGGAAAGGGAAAACTTGCCACCCAGTGCACCAGCTCGACCGCCAGGTCGCGCGCGCGCTTGAGATCATCGCTGATCGGCGCCAGCTCCTTCTTCGAGGGCACCCGGTAAAAGCCGCCGGGCCGGAGGTTGACGGGATGAATCTCCCGGCCGCCCAGAAGCGCCATCAGGGAATTGCCGGCCTTCTTGAGGGCCAGCCCCTTGCGCACCGCATCGCCATGCTTCTCGGCCATGCGGATGGCATCGGGATAGCCCAGGAAATCGGGCGCGTGCAGCATCACCACATGCAGCCCGTGGCTTTCGATCCATTCGCCGCAGTAAAGCATGCGGCGCAGCGCGCGAAGCTGCCCATCGACCGTGACGCCAAACGCGTCCTCGGCCGCCTGCACGGCGCTCATCTGGTAGGCGACCGGGCAAATGCCGCAGATCCGGGCAACGATATCGGGCAATTCGGTATAGCCGCGCCCCTGCAGGAACGCCTCGAAGAAGCGGGGCGGTTCGAAGATCCGCAGGTTCGCGGCCGTCACCTCGCCGCCTTCGATATGCAGGTCGAGCGCGCCTTCGCCTTCGACGCGGGCCAGGTAATCGACCTTGATCGTCTTAGTCGGCATGCGCCTCGCTTTCCCGGCGGAACGGTTCGGACCAGGTGTTGAAAGTCCGCAGCGCCCGTTTGATGTCGCGCGGCTGTGCGCCCAGTGCGCGCCATTCCCGGCTGAGCGCGGCCATGTTGGGCGTTTCCATCGGCCCAAAGCAGCCATAGCACCCGCGCCGGTACGCCGGGCAGATCGCTCCGCAGCCCGCATGAGTGACCGGGCCGAGGCACGGCTTCCCCTGCACCATCACGCAGACATTGCCCCGCTGCTTGCATTCGATGCAGACGCTGTGCGCGGGGACGGCGGGCTTGCGGCCGGCCAGGAAGGCGGAGATCACTTCGAGAAGCTGCGCCTTGTTGATCGGGCAGCCGTGCAGCTCGTAATCCACGGCGACATGGCCGGAAATCGGCGTCGAGGTATCCAGCGTATCGATATATTCGGGCGAGGCATAAACCGCCGCGACGAAATCCTTCACATCGGCAAAGTTGCGCAAAGCCTGGATGCCGCCCGATGTCGCGCAGGCGCCAATCGTGACGAGATATTTCGATTGCGCGCGCACTTCGAGGATGCGCTCTGCATCATGCGGCGTGGTGATGGAGCCTTCGACCAGCGACAGGTCGTATGGACCGTCGGCGACCGCGCTGGAAGCCTCCGGGAAGTTCGCGATCTCGATCGCACCTGCAAGCGTCAGCAGCTCGTCCTCGCAATCCAGCAGCGAGAGCTGGCACCCGTCGCAGGAGGCGAATTTCCAGACTGCGAGGCGGGGGCGCTGCGACATCTCTGCTCAGATCTCCCGCATCGCGAAGATCGGCGAAATCCGCTCGAACCGCATCACCGGGCCATCCTTGCAGACGAAGGACGGCCCGAACTGGCAATGGCCGCACAGGCCGACCGCGCATTTCATGTTCCGCTCCATCGACAGGTAGACCTTGTCCGTCGCCACTCCCGCTTCATGCAGCGCGCTCGCGGTAAATCGCATCATCACTTCCGGGCCGCACACATATGCCAGCGTATCATCCGGATCGAAAGCCACGCGGCGGATCAGCGAGGGCACAACGCCGACATTGCCATGCCAGTCGGTGCTGGCGTGGTCGACCGTGACCTCTATGTCGATATCCAGCCGCTGACGCCATTGTTCCAGCTCATGGCGATAGAGGATGGCCTCCGGCGTTCTGCATCCGACGAGGATGGCCAGCTGGCCGTAGCGTTCGCGCCTTGCAAGCAGTGCCTCGATGGCCGGCCGCAGCGGAGCAAGGCCAAGCCCGCCCGCGACGACCACGACATCGGACCCTTCCGCTTCCGCGACAGGCCACGCGGTGCCGAAAGGGCCGCGCAGCCCCAGGCTCGCGCCGACTTCCATGGCGGCAAGAGCCCTGCTGACTGCACCGACTTCGCGGATCGTGTGGACGAAGCCGCCGCCGTGTTTCGTCTCGTCGCTGATGCTGATCGCCGCCTCGCCGATCCCGAACGCGTAAAGCATGTTGAACTGGCCCGGCAGGAAGTCCGGCCGGCCTCCCGATTCGGGCTCGATCTCGATCGTGACGACATCGGCCAGTTCGCGCCTGACTGCGCCGACACGATAGATCTCGGGAACGAAGGGATCGGACGATTGTACCGGCGCCGGCATCGTCACTCGCCGTAGACGTCGAGAATCTGCATCCGCGTCGCCTGCAGCCGTTTGACCAGGACCCGCAGGACGCTCTGCATCATCTCGTAGCCGAAATAGTGATCCTTCTCGCATTTCTTGCGCAGGCACTCGGCATCGATGCTGATCGCGCGGGTGAGTTCCACCGCCCGCGCATCGAACATCGAACGGTAGGGCGGGGCAAGCCAGGATGCGCCCACGATTTCGCCTTCCCGCAGGGTCGTCACGACGATCGGAGCACGCCCCGGGGTAGCGACCTCGAGCGAGACCATGCCATGCCGGATCAGGAAGAACCGGTCCGCCGGGCCTCCCTCCCGCGTGAGATATTCGCCGGGATTGAACCGGACATTGCGGGCGCAGCCAGCCACCAGCTCGACATGTTCCGGCTGGAACTCCGCAAAGAACGGATGCTTGGCGAGGATCTGTCCGATCGTCTCGATCGTCATTGCGCGTCCGCCTTGCTCGGCGCGGCCCGGATCGCGGCCGCTTCCTCGGTCAGGTCGATGCCGGTCGGGCACCAGGTGATGCATCGGCCGCATCCGACGCAGCCCGATGTCCCGAACTGGTCGATCCAGTTGGCCAGCTTGTGCGTCATCCATTGCCGGTAGCGCGAGTGGGTCGTCGTTCGCACGCTACCGCCATGGATGTAGGAGAAGTCCAGCGTGAAGCAGGAATCCCACTTGCGCACCCTTTCGGCGGTTCGGTTCTCCAGGTCGCTGTGGTCCTCCACGGTCGTGCAAAAGCAGGTGGGGCAGACCATGGTGCAATTGCCGCAGGTCAGGCAGCGATCGGCGACGTCGTTCCAGCGCGGATGATCCAGATTGCCTTGCAGCAGCTCTTTCAGGCCGTCCGTTTCCAGGCTGCGTCCCATCCGGTTTGCGGTTTCCTCGACGATCGCGGCGGCGGCCTCGACCTGCTCTGACGACGCGGGCGCGTGCGGCACGGCTTCCATGATCGCTGCGCCCGCCTCGCTGCCGATCTCGACAAGGAAGCGATGGTCGCCACCCTCGAGCAATTCGGTCAGGGCGAGATCGAAGCCCCCATCGGCCCTGGGTCCGGTCCCCATCGAGCTGCAGAAACAGGTTGCGCCTGCCTGGCCGCAATTGACGGCGATGATGAACGCATCCTGCCTGCGCGATGCATAGGCATTGTCGGCGAAGGGGCCTTCGCGAAACACCCGGTCCTGGATGGCGATGGCATGGATTTCGCAGGCACGGACGCCGACGAAGGCGAATTTCTCCTTGGGGCGGGAAGGCGCGGAGCAGGTCATTGCCCCATCCTCGTCCCGCTGCGCGTGCCACATGGTCTCGACCGGGGGGAAAAGGAACTGCTTCCACGAGTGCGGGCCGACATTGTACCCGAAATAGGCATCGTCCGAACGCCGCGCGAGTGCGTATCGCCCGGCTTCCTGATCATCGGTCCAGCCCTTCGGCAGGTCGTCCAGACCGGCAATGTCGTCGTAGACGATGGCATCGTCCCGCATCGTCGGACCGACCACGCGGTAAGCCTCGTCACGCAATTTCCCGATCAGGCTGTGCAGGCCTTCGGGCTTGATCGTAGCGCTTTTCCAGTTTCCGCCCATACTTCCGGCCTCCGGGCCCGCTGCTCATGCCGCCGCCTGCAAGGGTTCGTATAGGCCATTCCATGTGACCGTGTCATTGCTCCGGATCATAGAGCGCCGATTGCGGGACTGTTTTGCGATGTCCGCTGTCGGATCGCTGGCGGCAGATTCAAACTGAGACACTACCCGCGGTGTGGTAGTGTCTCAGTTTGAAATTAAGTCGGGTTGACAGCTCTGTCATCCGCCCCATGTCTCCTGTATGCTTAGCGCAAAGCACGGAGGCAATATGGCAGATGTGAAATTGGAGGCAGAACTGGCTCAGGCTACTTTTGCGGAGATAGCATCCGCGACAGATGCGCCCGAGGCAATCGCCAGCGCATTCGATGGCCTGTCTCAGCAACTTCTTGCAATCCTCCTAGAGCTTCGCGACGCGCGAGAGGACACCGCCGACCATGCCTAAAGGTCCACGCGGAGAGAAGCGCCCAGCCGACGCCATCGGACGCGCCATCAAGATCGCCAAGATCGCTACCGGCGAAATCGAGGACGAACGCGACGAGCTGAAAAGCGCTGCCGCCCAGCTTGGGAGCAAGGGCGGCAAGAAGCGCGCGGAGAACTTGTCACCTGAACAGCGGAAGGAAATCGCGCAGAAGGCTGCGGCTAAGCGCTGGAAGAAATGACTTCCGACTCATTTTTGTGCGCCGGTTTCGCTTTTCCAAAGTTCAGGCTCCCAAGAATAATTTTCCCGTGATTCCAAACCAATTCAAGCCAGATACGCCCTTCTTGTTGAACAGCAAACGGCGCTGCTATCAAATGGCTATATATACCTGCAACTAGATTATGCTCTGCTTTTGCGTCATTTATAGTTTTTGCGACAAGATCGTGCTCTATAGTATTCAACAAAATTCTTTCGCCATTTGGAAAGTTAAGAAATGTCTCAAAATCGCAAGGCTCAAAATCGACTGGCAGATTTATCCTTACATAAATAGCGAACTTTGGAATAGCGCCTGGGAAGTCGGGCACATTTATGTTGTCACCAACAACGCCTATCAGTGAGTATTGCCCGGTCTTTTCTTCTCGGATGTCGTCGCAAAACAGCGCAATGGCAGAAACTTCAGCCATTTCAACCTGCCATAACCAAATCTGGCTCAGGGATTTGCCCAGCGCCAGAAGAGGTAGAGGACTTTGCTATCTCCGTGAATGGATTGATCCCGTGCGCAGGAAGAGGAGTGTTGCAACCATCCGGCACTTGGGGTCTTAGCAGCTCGAAATCTGCTTCATAGCCCATTGCCCACGCAAGTTCCGCCACACGGCCCACGGTCATATCCTTCCGACCACGGAGCTGTCGATTTATGACAGACCGGTGAACGCCGAGCTTATTTGCTATGTCACTTTGAGTTACCTCAGGCGCATCTGCATATGCCTTCTGAAGGCAGCGATGCACTTTATCGACGAACCTAGCCGCCGCTCGCCTGTGGGGGGTAAGAGAAAGCTGAAATGACGTCATTTGGATCATCCCCTGGAACAAATTTGGGTCCATCAAGATCAAGGTGATTGCGGCGCTGAGCTGCCGCCTCTGCATATCCCCAATAAAGCCCGTGTTCCTTCACGTTGAAGGCGGTATTGCCATCGGTGCAAACGAAGCAATCCTGAGCTTTGAACCATCCAAACAATCTAACATCAGCGGTCTTCAATTCCCATATGCCATCCTTGATATGACGGATTGGTCGAAACTGCCGCTCAAACATCAATTCCCTTCCAGAACAATAATTTGAAAGAAAATTGTCGAGCTGCTCCAGCGGGCTCAGTTCGAGATTCCAATTCGATGCTTCGTTCGGAAGCGAGTCCTCCATCCAGTGGCGGACATGCGGAAAGACATAAATTTGCCGATCCTCCTGCTCGCGCCAGCTCAGTGCAGCTTCAAGTTTGACGACTTGATTCTGCTGAGCCAGATGTATGAGTGTTGCCATGTATGTCAACAACCTTTACGGGCGGTAAAGGCGATTTTGCCCCGGTGCCGGACTCCATATCCTCAATGAACGAAAGGCGCGAATCTAATTTGAACTGAATAAATATGCTTGACGATAAGCAAAAAAGTTCATATCTATTTGGTATGAACAAGCTGCCCTTCTCGAAACGTGTCCAAATCCTCGCAATGCTCTGCGAGGGTTCGTCCATGCGGTCGATCAGCCGCGTTGCGGACGTGTCGATCAACACGGTGAGCAAGCTGCTTGTTGAGGCCGGGGAAGCCTGCCTTGCTATCCATGACGCACATGTGCGCGGCGTGACGGCATCGCGTGTCCAGTGCGACGAAATCTGGTCGTTCTGCTACGCCAACCAGGGCAACGTGAAGGGCGCCAAGGCCGCTCCGGACGGTGCTGGCGATGTGTGGACGTGGACCGCGCTCGACAGCGATAGCAAGTTGATGGTCGCCTATTTCGTCGGCGACCGCTCTGCTGAGAGCGCAATGATCCTCATGGACGATCTGGCTGAACGCCTTGCCAATCGTGTCGCGCTAACCACTGACGGCTACAGGCCCTATCTGGACGCCGTAGAGGGCGCTTTCGGGATCGACGTGGATTATGCCCAGCTCGTGAAGCTCTATGGCCGCTCAGGCGGTCACGGTCCCGAATATCGCTACAGCCAGCCAGTGTGCACTGGCGTCGTGAAGCGCGCCGTTGCCGGCAGCCCGGACCTGAAAGAAGCCAGCACGTCCTATGTCGAGCGCATGAACCTTTCGATCCGGATGCAGAACCGCCGGTTCACGCGCTTGACGAATGCGTTCTCAAAGAAGCTCGACAACCATATCCACGCGCTGGCGCTCTACTTTGCCTTCTACAACTTCTGCCGCATCCATAAGAGCCTGAAAGTGACCCCGGCGATGGCAGCGGGCATCACGGACCATCTGTGGTCGCTTGAGGATATCGTGGCGAAGATCGACGAGATGGCGCCAGCGCCGAAACCGCGCGGCCCTTACAAGAAGCGCTCTAATGAACGCGATTAGGATTCCTGGCTCGCCAGTCTGCAAGTGAGTTCAGGATGTGGGAAACCTGCCCCTGGTCGACATAGTCCAAATCTTCTCCGCACCATTGAAGCGCAAAAGTGGGACCACCCTGCTCGTGCCAAAGTTGGCCGGGAGGATTGCTGAGCTTTTTACCGGCAACCAACCCCAGTTTTCTAAATGCTTGTTCCTGAATGCGACGAAGTGTCCAGAATGGGCTATTGGTTTTCGTACCCGTCATTCCCGCTCCCCCTGAACGCGATAATATGGGCGGGCAGGCAAAAATCAGCATGGCTCTGCGTGTCAGCAGCGCCGCGTAAACGTTTCAAATCCACATAATCTGGGACGTTTGCCTCTAGATATGGGACAAGCAAATTCACGGCGTTGTCCAATGCGTCCTTTTCATCGCAGCCGACAGCAGAAAACATCGGCAATTCTGGGCTGCTAATGAAAACCGACCCGTCCGAACGTTTTTCCCCCTGAAGCGTGATAGCGATAGCATCAAGCTCTTGCAGCCCATGTGTCTGCTCGCTCATCTCCATTCCCCCGCACCGAATTGGAAGCGCACTTCTAAAACTGACATCGAATCTCTACCTTGGCAATATGCTTGGCTGCATGGGCGCGCCGTTATGCACGGTCGCCGAATCTGTCAACCAACGACGATAACTGTGTTCCTCCGAAATATGGGCATCCGCAGCCTGAAATTCAAACTGAGACACTACCACACCGCGCATTTCCTTGACATCGCGCTAGGGCCTGCTAACAGCCCGCGCCGACCGGCAGGTGACTGCCGTTCATCCGTCCGAGACAGTCGGTGCGTCCATCGGGGCGCTTAATTTCCGGCCTAGACGGGGAAAAGAGATTTCACCGCTCCTCGCTTCCGACAGGGAGTGCGGCGCATTTCGCGTTTAGGCGCACTCCTTCCCCATCGACGGACTCGCCCGTGCGGAGCCTCGGCTTCGTGCGGTCAAAGCGTAGCCGGCCGGCCGGGGTTCGCCCCGTTCGGCCATTGTGAAGG
>JAGREL010000135.1:15575-16536 GCA_020446575.1 Novosphingobium sp.
AGGAGTAAGGCATGGATCGTTCGCAAAAAGCCGAAGCGGTCGCATCGCTGAACGCGACTTTCAACGAGGTCGGCGTGGTGGTCGTCACCCGCAACCTCGGCATGACGGTGGCCCAGTCCACCGACCTGCGCGTGAAGATGCGTGATGCGGGCGCGGCCTACAAGGTTGCGAAGAACCGTCTTGCCAAGCTTGCCCTTGCGGAAACCCAGTACGAAGGCATCGGCGACATGCTCACCGGCCCGACGGCCCTGGCGACTTCGGTCGACCCGGTCGCCGCGGCCAAGGCCGTCGTCGATTTCGCCAAGACCACTGACAGGATCGAGATCGTCGGTGGCGCGATGGGGCCGCAGGTGCTCGACGAAGCCGGGGTCAAAGCGCTCGCCGCGATGCCCTCGCTCGACGAGCTGCGCGCAAAGCTTGTCGGCCTCGTTCAGGCACCGGCGACCAAGATCGCCCAGCTTTCCACTGCGCCCGCGCAGAAGCTGGCGCGCGTGGTCGGCGCCTATGCCGCGAAGGAAGCCGCGTAAGACGTTTCAGACGATTTCGTCCGGGAAAGTTTCCGGGCGCCGCACATTCAGGAGTGAAACATCATGGCCGATATTGCCAAGCTTGTTGAAGAATTGTCGAACCTGACCGTCCTCGAGGCGGCAGACCTTGCCAAGGCGCTGGAAGAGGCGTGGGGCGTTTCCGCCGCCGCTGCCGTCGCCGTTGCCGCTCCCGCCGCCGGCGGTGGTGATGCCGGTGGTGCCGCTGCCGAAGAGAAGGACGAATTCGACGTCGTCCTGACCGGAGACGGTGGCAAGAAGATCCAGGTCATCAAGGAAGTCCGCGCCATCACCGGCCTGGGCCGGTCATCAAGGAAGTCCGCGCCATCACCGGCCTGGGCCTCAAGGAAGCCAAGGATCTCGTCGAAGGCGCGCCGAAGCCGCTCAAGGAAGGCGTTGCCAAGGACGAGGCCGAG
>JAGREL010000136.1 GCA_020446575.1 Novosphingobium sp.
CCGCCGCGCGCCCAGTATTCCTCGAAACTGGGAAACAGCTTGTGGAAGCTGCCCTCGGTCCACTCGCTCCCGGGCCAGCGCATCTTGTTCTCGCCCACTGGCGGCTTGTTGAGGTCGGTCGCGTACCAGTAAAGCGGTAGCCGCCGCGCGAAGTACCAGCGGCCGTCCTGCCGCACATAGTCATCGGCATACATCATCTGCATGATAACCCATTCGTCTTCGCCGCCCGGCACCGGCGTCTCGTGCTCGTTCTTCGAATAGACGATGCCGCGCGCGTGATCGGGATCGTCGAAGTCGATGATGTGGCCGCCGATATGATGCGAGGTCCCGGTGAAGGGCGAGCGCAGCGTCGTGTCCATATAAGCGCGCAAGGCCTTGCGCCCCGTCTGCTCGCCACCGACGCGCACGTCCTCGGCGAAGAGCGTCACCATCATGTCGATGTCTCGCATGTCGAGGCAAAGCGCGTACTTGGCAGGAAGCTGGCGGATCTGGTCGAGCGATTCCAGCCGGTCGATACGACCTTCAAGCGTCATCGTCTATTGTCTCCTCTCTAGAACTTTGCCGCTGCGGTGACCGAGAGGCGGCGGGGTTCGTTGTAATAGGCCTCGACGAAACCAAACGAGCCTCTCGCATCGTAACCCGCAACCGGCACGCGCTTGTCGAAGATATTGTCGGCCCCAAAGCGCAGCGAGTAGGCTCCGTCGGCAAAGCCGAATGTCACGCTTGCATTCACGATCGCATGATCGGGTGCCTTCAGCAGCTCGGTGTTTTCCACGTCGATATAGGTTGCACTGCGATAGGCGGTGTCGAGCCGAAAAGACGTATTGGTCGTCGGGTCAATCTGTGCGTCATAAACGAGGCTGAGATTGGCGGTGATGTCCGGGGCTTGCTTCGGTGTGCGTCCGGAGACGTCTGTAGGCACGCCGGCGATTACCGAGACATATCGCTGGTACTTGGCATCGAGCAAGCCAAGCGAGCTCTCGAGCCTGAAGTTTGACGAGACGCGAGCTGCCAACTCGAACTCAAGCCCCTGGATACGCGATTTGCCTGCGTTTTCCGTGCGGACCACGAGCAGGCCGCTGGCCTCGCTGACCGTAGAGATAAGCAGCTGCTGGTCCTGGTACTGGTTACGGAATGCCGCAACATTGATGACGATGCCATCTGCCGGTTGCGTCTTGAGTCCGAGCTCCCAGGCGGTCAGTTTCTCCGGATCAAATCCACCGATCTCTTCAACCGACGTCGGGCGTCCATTGAATCCCCCGCTGCGGAAACCGCGGCTCCACGAAACATAGGCCATCGCGTCGGGATTGAATTTGTAGCTGAGCGATGCGCGTGGGGAGAAATTCTCCCAACTATCCTTCAACTCATACGACGGTGTGCCAAACAGGAGTGGCAGGTCGGCTTCGACTCGCTGCGCGCTCTGAAAGAACTTCTTCCGTTCATAAGTGTAGCGTCCACCGACCTCGACCGTTAGGGTGTCGGTAAGGTCGTAGGTCAGATTGCCGAACGCGGCGTAGTTTGTGGTTATCTGACGGTTGTAGAAGTCAATATTGAAATCGAGGAATGGCGCTGCTGCAGCCAGACCGACAAGACCTGGATCGGCCGCATCGCCGAGGGTTTCAAGGAAGGCGCCGAGATCAACCAATGCCTGGTAGAGGCCGGGAGCAACAATCAGATCTGTCTGGTCGACTGATCTTTCCCTGAAGAAGTAACCACCGACGAGTAGGTTGCCCCGGCCTCCGGCGAACGAGGTAGTGTACTGCAATTCCTGCGAAAATTGGCGAGCATTTTCGTCATGGATGTCGCCAGCGTAGTTGATCGTCGATGATGCATCACCGTCCCGCCCGAAGATCATGTCCAGCCAGCGATAGCCAGTGATCGATTTGAGTGTCCCGGCACCCACGTCAATACTGACCGTCAGGTTGGCGTTGATCGCGTCACCATCGTCCCGATTAAGAAAAGGCGTCGAGTCTGTGCGGCCGATGCGATCTGGTACGACGCAACAGGGTTCAAGGAAGCCGTTCTGCAGATCGCCGAAAAAACTCGGCGTGAATGCGATCATCGAATGTGCGGCACTGTTCTGGCGGCGATGCAGGCCATCGAGCGTGAAGGTAACATCGATGCCATCGGCGTCGTGGTTCACGATTGCGCGGGCAGCGATGACATTTTTGTTACCGAGATTCTTGCCCGATGGAATTTTTTGCCAGCCTTCCCCGAATTCGCCGAGCACCGAGAGCCCCAGCGCGGTGTTCGAGCCGAGCGGTACAGAAAGCAGCGCACGTCCCCGCGCTGTGTTGTAGCTGCCATAACGCAAATCGACTTCGCCGCCGAATGTGTCGTCCGGCATGCGGCTGACCACGTTGATCGCGCCGCCAATCGTATTCTTGCCGAAAAGTGATCCTTGCGGGCCTCGCAAGACTTCGATGCGGTCGATACCAAGCAGTTCGGTTGTCGCGCCGAATGTCCGGGCAACATAGACACCGTCTATATACAGGCCGACGGCCGGGTCGGACGTAATGATAAAATCGTTCTCGCCGACACCACGAATGAATGGTGCAATACCGCCGCTGTTGCCACCCTGGCCGGGCGTGAAGCTGACGTTAGGTGCTGATTGCGCGACATCGGTCACGGCATCCCAGCCACGCGAGTCGATTGCAGCATTGGAAATCGCCGACACCGCGATGGGAACATCCTGCAGGCGTTCCTCACGCTTTCGGGCCGTGACGATGATCGCGCCATCGGTATCGTCAACCAGCGGTAATGCTTGTGCCACTGCGGTGCTGGGGGTTGTCAATGCGCCGAATATTGTTCCAGCAGCCAGTATGCCTTTGATGCCTGCGCGCTTTCGCTGTGCTTGTGCCATCTTGCTCTCTCCTGTCGTACCTTGTTGCTCGTGCATAAACGCTTCGCCTTTCGTTGCCGTGGTAATCCGACTGGCGCGCGTTACCCTACTATTCACCGAAGGCGCCCTGCATCTGGCCCATCTCCGATACGCGCGCGTTGCCATCGGCATCGACCGCCTGCACCAGCACGGACTTTCGAACCGAGCGGCTTGCCGCGATCAGCCATCGTCCGTCGCGTTTCACATAGCTGTCTTCGTACTCGATCCCGAACTGCGTCAGGGTGCGATTGGCGAGGTTGATGTTGTGGAAGGTGAGCGACCACTGGCCGCTGGCGCGCTCGGCATTGTCGAACGCGATCACGCCATTTGCGGCATGGTGGATGTCGAACACGCCGGGCGCGCAGCCGAACTGCTCATAGACCGCGACGAAATCCTCGCGATTGTCGAAATCGGGGAAGCCTTCGAAGCGGATCACCGCATCTTCGACTAAGCAGGCGTTCACGCCCTCCACGTCCTTGGTGTCGCAGGCGCGCAGGTAGCGTGCTTTGAGGTCGCGAATGGCGCGGTCGTCCTCGAGTCGCTGTAATCTTTCTTCGACGGTCATGTCGTTATCCCTTTGCGTAGCTCGTGAAAGACTTTATTACGCAAATCAAGAGAGAATGGAGAGTCGAATGCTGTTTGAAGGAAAGCGCGTGCTCATTACCGGCGCAGCTTCGGGGATCGGGCGCGCCACTGCGATCAAGTTCGCCGCCGAGGGCGCACAGGTCACCATCGGCGATGTCAACGAAGCCGGACTGGCCGAGACCGCAGGCATGATGGCGGGCGAGCCGAGGGTGCAGACATTCGACGCCGCCGATTTCGCCTCCTGCCGCGAACTGGTCGCGGTTGCGGCAAAGGACGGGCTCGATGTGCTCTGCAATGTCTCCGGCATCCTCAAATGGGGGCCGAGCCAGGACTTCGCGGTCGAGGACTTTGAACGTGTGATGCGGATCAACACCACCTCTGTCTTTGTGCTCTGTCAGGCCGCGATGCCGCACCTGATCGAAAGCAAGGGCAATATCGTCAACACCGCCTCCACCGCCTCGCTGCAGGGTATCGCCTACACCATCGCCTATTCCGCTTCGAAGCACGCGGTCGCGGCGATCACCAAGGGGTTGGCTATCGAGTTTGCGAGCAAGAGAGTGCGGGTCAACGCGATCTGTCCCGGACAGGTCAACACCGCGATGGGTACCGCCGAGCCGCCGCCCGGTGATGTCGACTGGTCGCTGGTCATGCGCAATGCGCCCAAGCTGGAGAACGGCATCTGCGAGCCGGAGGACATCGCCGAGATGTTCGCCTTCCTCGCCAGCGACAAGGCGCGCAAGGTGACCGGATCGCTCTTTACCGTCGATGGCGGGCAGCTGGCGGGCTGATATGGCACAGGACATCCGCCTCGACGCGCTCTGGCGCAAATTCTGCGACGATCTGGCTGAGGCCGGCGAAGTGCTGCTGCGCGAGGATGCGCCGAAGACCGCGCTCGATCAGGCCGAAGGCGTGCGCTACCTCAGCCGCCTGACGCGCACTGCGCTGAACATGCTGGTGGATTCCTCGGACCCCGATTTCCCGCGGCTGTTCAAGCTGGCCGACGACAAGATCAAGATCGGCGCGGACAATCCCGACAATATCTACGAGCAGGCGGTGGTCAGCCCCGACCGCGAGTACCGCCTGACGGTGCGCCCCAACGGCTGCCCGTATTTGAGCTTCGGTACCAAGGCGAACCGTTACGCGACCGAAGGCACGATGGTTTCGACCGGCGAGGTCGAGCTGGGCGAACTGATGCCAGAGTCCGATGGCAGCTATGTCATCCACGTCAGTCGTACGCCGCGTGAGGGCAACAGGCTGGCGATGAGCGACGATACGACGCTGTTGATCGCGCGACAGACATTCGACGACAAGAACGCGCAGGAACCTGCCGAAGTCTCGATCGAGCGCGTGGGCGAGGGGCCTGCCGATCCCGCCCTGCTGACGCCCGAGGCCATCGAGACGCAGCTGCTCGGCGCGGCGCAATGGGTGCGCGGCACGGCCAATACCTTCGCCGACTGGTCCGAGTGGTTCAAAGGAGAGCCCAACCGCATCTACGAAGGCGACCAGACCGTGTTCCAGCGCGCCGGGGGCGATCCGAAGATCTGGTACGGCCACGCCTATTTCGAGCTGCAACCGGGCGAGGCGTGGGTGCTGGAGGCAATGCCGCCCGAATGCCGGATGTGGAATTTCCAGATCGACAACTGGTGGATGGAATCGCTCGATCACGTCCACCAGAAGGTCTGGATCAACGGCAGCCAGGCAACTTACGAGGACGACGGCCGCGTGGTGATCGTCTGTGCCGAGGAAGACCCCGGCTGGGGCAACTGGGTCGACCTTGCCGGGCACCGCACGGGCACCGCGCTCTGGCGCTGGATCGAGGCGGAGGAGTTCCCCGTGCCGCAATGCCGGGTGGTCAATCTGTGAGCGATCGGCTGCTCGACCGGATCGCGATTGTCGAGCTGGTCTCGCGCTATTGCCGAGGCATCGACCGGCGCGACTTCGCGCTGGTTCGCTCGCTCTATCACGATGATGCCATTGACGAGCACGGCAGCATGTTTCGCGGCGGACCGGACGAATTCGTCGCCTGGCTGCCACAGGTCACCGCGGCCTGGGAACTGACCCGTCACGAGATCAGCAACAGTGTTGTCGCTATCGACAAAGACCGGGCGGAAGGCGAACATCTAGTGCGGGCATGGCATCGCACGCCCCCGCCCGACAGGCGCGAGTTCATCATTCACGGCCGCTACCTGGACCGCTATGAACGACGCGCCGGCGAATGGAAGTTCTATCACCGCCAGCTGGTTCTCGATCACGCCGAACTGCGCCCAGTGGACGAGACGGTCATGGCGCAATTGGGCGGCGAAGCTCCGCATGGCATCAGCGGGTCAGGCGATCCTTCCTGGCGACTAGACCTGCTTGCCCGGCTTGGCCGCTGACGCCGATGCGGCTTGCGCTCGATCACCTCACTGCAGTCGATTCCAGCCCTTTGGAACTGGCCGATGTCGCGCGTGCGGCGGGGTGCGACGCACTCTGCCTGTTCCTGCATGCGATGGAGGTGCTGCCACTGATGCCGCAGTTCGATCTGGTGAAGGACCGCAGCCACCGCCAACATCTGCGCCTGCGCATGGACGACCTCGGCCTCGAACTCGACCTTGCCTATCCCTTCACACTTGGCTCGCGCAGCGAGATCGCCCATTTCGTTCCCTTGCTGGAATGCGCGGCAGAGCTCGACGCCAGCCTGGTCAACGTGCTCGTCTACGATCGCGATCCCGCGCGACGTGAGGACCGTTTCGCCGCCTTTTGCGAACTGGCCGCGTCGTTCGGCCTGCGCGTCGCTGTGGAGTTCTTTCCGGCCTCGCAGGTGCGCTCGCTTGCCGAGGCGATCGCTCTGGTCCAGCCGATCGGAAAGCCCGGCTTGGTGGGGATCAATGCAGACCTGCTGCACTTGATGCGCTCGGGCGGGACATGCGAGGAGCTGGCCGGCGCGCCTGCGGGCACGATCCTTTACGGCCAGTTCGCCGACGGACCGGCGTACTGCGACGAGGCCGATTGGGAACGCGAGGCGTCCAGCGCACGGATGGTGGGCGGCGAAGGTGACTTTGACCTTACTGCCTTCGCGAAGGCGCTGCCTCCCGGTTGTCCGGCAAGTGTCGAGATTCCACGCGATTGGCAGATACAGGCGGGCGTGCCCCGGAGCGAACGCGTGGCAATCGCGATGGAAGGGGTCCGCCGGGCGCTGAGGCGCTAACGTTCTTCCCAGGTGATCAGGTGACTTATGTCGGTGCAATCCTCGAACCTGCGGCCATGGGCGGCGAGGTGGTGGGTAGTGTACTGCGCGCCCTCGTGCAACGGCTCGATCACTTCCATCACCCGGTGATAGACCGAACTGGCGATCTTCCACCGCCCGTCCTCGCGCACGTAACGGTCGCGGTAGATCGCGGTGCCGTAGGTGTGGGTCTGGTCGTTGAACTTGATGAAGATGTCTTCGAGGTACCAAAGCCCTTCCGCCTCGTCGGGGCCGGAGAAGGTAATCTCGGGCGAGTGTCCGTGATGCATCGCGACGGCCTGCGAGTGAAAGCTGTTCTTGAGAAACTCCAGCATGTTGTCGGCACCTTGCAGGCTCACCTTGTAGGTTCCGCCGACATATTCGACGTGCACGTCATCGGTGAACATGCCGTCGAGCAGCGCCCAATCCGCGGTATCGATGCCCCGGAAATATCGGTGTTTGAGGACCTTGATGTCCTCAAGATCGGAAAGCTGCTCCAGTGTATATGGCATTGAATCGGTCTCTCCCTGTTACCTGCGGTCAGGCCGAAAGCGGACTTTGCCGTTCCTCGACCAGAAACATGCGCGTTCCGCCGCGATCGAGGAAATTCTCCTCGTCCAGCCGGATCGCCTCTTCCACTTCGGGGACGGCATAGCGGGCCAGGAACGCATCGTAGGCCGCCTGATCGGCAAAGCCGATCTCGGTCACGCAATCGAAATCGAACGGTGCCGCGGTCGGCATGACAAAGGCGCCGGCGAAATCCGCGAAATTGCGGGAATACGAAGCAATCTGCGGAAAGTGGGAAAGGATCAACGGCGCATGGTTGCGCTCGTAATAGTCGATGAAATGCTCCCGGCTGAGATCGGCTCTCTTCCTCAGCAACGCGACAACCTTGCAGCCGGTCATTGCGCCGCGGCCCGGCCCGCACGCCGTCCAAAGAAGGTGCAGTCGGCAAGGCTCATGCCGGAAGAATAGCCATGTCCCCACGCGGGCAGGCCAGAGGTGCACCGCCCGGCGGCATAAAGGCCGGGCACAGGCTCCCCGGCGCGGTCTAGCACTTCGCCGTCTGTGCTGGTGCGTAGCCCACCCAAGGTGAAAAAGCTGAAGTAGCTGGTCTCAAAATTGAGTTCGAGCGCGACGAACGGCCCCTGATCGAGCGGCACGAGGATCGGCGAGCGCTTGTCATACAGTGGATCGCGGCCCTCGCGCGCGTGGCAGTTGTAGAAATCCATCGTCGCCGAGAGCGTACCGGCGGGCATCTCGAGTTCGGCCTCGACCTCTTCCCAAGTCTCACCGGTGCCCGCGATGGTCATCTGTGCGACATCGAGTGGCTGGATGAAATGCGCGTTGTCGAGCAGCAGGTAGACCTTGCCCCCCGGCTGGTCGACCGCGCAGCGGCTGACGCGCCCGTGGTAGCAATCCTCGTTGATGAAGCGCTGGCCCTGCACATTGACGAAGACGCCGTGAGCATGGCTTTCGGGCATGGTCCAGGGGCAGGTGGTGAAAAACTGTTCCATGTGGATTGCATCGCCGCCCGCGCCCATGCCGAGCAGAATACCCGAGCCATCGTCCTTGTCGCCGATGGGGGAATTGACGCGGAACGTGTCGGGGCAATAGCGGCGGCGCATGTCCTCGTTCATCACGAAGCCGCCGGTGGCGAGCACGACGCTCCTAGTCGCTTTCACGAAGCGGTCCTGATTGTCGATGCGCATGACGACGCCCGCGATGCGCTCGCCATCGCGGATCAGCGCGAGAGCGCGCGCGTCGGTGACGATCTCCACGCCCCTGTCGCGCGCGGATTGCTCAAGGATATCGACCAACGGCCTGCCGCCACCCCAGCCCATGTGCTGGATAACGTGCCCGCGCGGCGCAGGTTTCGCGATATCGCAGAACGGCGCGGCGGCTTCG
>JAGREL010000137.1 GCA_020446575.1 Novosphingobium sp.
GCCGACGCGCGGCCGACATTCTTGGGCTTGGTTGCCATGGGAGGGATCTTGCCTCTTCGCTTCTCAACGGCCGGGCCGAGCAGATCGGCATCCGGCAGGAATTGTTGCCTCTACGCGAAGGCGGTTCCATAGCAAACGCAAAAAGGCCGCATGGCAAACGACTTTCCAATCCGGAAAGCCGGTGGCCCGCAGCCTGTGCGTCAGATGGAAACCCGGCCGCTTCCATTCCTGAGCGTGTCCCCGCGCATGGACCCGCCTTGCTCGAAGCGCCGAGCAAGGCTGCATATAGGTTCGCGCCGGGCCCGTGTCAAATGCGCGCGGACCGCGAGGCCTTCAGACGTGCAGGTTTACGAAAGGCGTGGAATCGGTCGTCTGAACCGCGCCATAGGCGCTGGCGACGTGGGAGACGCCCCGGGGTTGCTCGCGATGCAGTTCCCGCATCAGCTCCTCGTTGCGCGCCTCGGGTGCGAAATATTCCTTCCCGGCCTTCTTCGGATCGTTGACGCCGAAAGGCCCGGCCTGCGGATTGGCCGGATCGATGAACTTTTCCGCCAGCGCCACTTCCGAACAGTTCCGGCAGGAAAACCCGTTCACATAGACGGGGGAGGGATAGGTGACGCTGATTTCCATGGATGCCGGATCCTTGCCGGTGCCTTATAACCCCGCACCGGTTAATTCCGGCTTGATTGCCTTGCCGGTGCAACGCTTACACGATCGCGGTCGGCTCCAGCTCGTCGGCGATAGCGCAGCGGCGGATCGTGCGGTTCTGGCGGTTGTCGTACCAGCCGCGGCCGTGGTGCAGCAGGCGGTTGTCCCAGAACAGCAGGTCGCCTTCGCGCCATTTGTGGCGGTAGACGAAGGCGGGATCGTATAGGATCGCGAAGATCTCCTTGCACAGCGCGTCGGATTCCTCCCGGCCCAGTCCGACAATCTCTTCAGTGAGGCTGCTGGGAACGAGATAGGGGCGGCCCGTCGCCCAGTGCCGCTCGATGCAGGGGCGCACGAAGCTTCCCATGGACTGTGCGGTGATGCGGCATTCCAGCCCATCGAGCCGGTCGCGCAGCCGCGCCGGCAGCCGCTCGACTGCGAGCGCCGCATTGGCCAGCAATGTCTCGCCGCCTTCAAGCGGCTTGCCGCCGGTGGTCACGTCGATGCCGTAAAGCGCCAGATACCGCAGCGAAAACGGGTTGTGGGCGTTGTCCGAATGGAAATCGAGTTCCGCTATGGAGCCCAGCGCATTGGTATTGGTGTAGATGCGCAAGGTAAAACCCTCGCCGTCCCTGTTCGCGAAGCCCTCCCGATCGGAGGCATTGTGCCCGGAAAAGGGCCCGAAGCGCCGGGCGAATGCCGCCTGCCGCGCGGCGTCCAGCTGCTGGCCGCGAAACAGCACGAAGCCGTTGTCGTGCACCAGATCGCGGATCTCGCCGATTTCCGCCTCGTTCGGCTCATTGCGCAGGTCGAGGCCCGAAACCTCGTGGCCGAACGGTTCCACCTTGCTTGCTTTCACGGCCCTGTCTCCCAGTTATTCGGCGTCTCCCGGCTATCGGCAATCGCGGTTTATTGCGGCTGCTTTGCCCAGCCCTCTTCCAGCGTCGTGAAATGGAAGAAGAAGACTTCGCGCGTCACGAATTTCCAGCGCCCGTCCTCGCGGCGGTAGCTGTCTTCGTAATATCCCGAGGCAATCAGGTTCTGCCCGCCCTGGCTGCCGCGCAGCTCGATCGAACAGACTCCCCTGGCCTCGTCGCCGTCGATTTCCAGGGCGACGTTGTGGATCATCGGCAGTTGGGCGCGAGGTTTGGCAGCGACATCCCGATAAGCGGCATCCAGCGCCTCGCGTCCGCGCGCTTCGGTCACGGGATGGCCCGGGACGTGGATGATGAAAGCGCCGTCATTGGTAAAAAGCCCGGAGATCGGGATGCCCAGAGCCGCGCGATGCGCATAGATCGCGATCAGCTCTCGGATTTCCTCGCGGTCGGCAAGCTCCCGGATCATCTCTTCCGGCGCCTTGCCGGCGAAGGGGCTGCCCCGGTCCTTCTGCACAGGTGCGAGCCCTTCGGACATTTCGCCCGCGTGAACCGTCGTGGCTCCAGCAAGCAGCGGGATCAGCAATCCCGTTGCAAGCGCTTTGCGTACCCTTCCCATTCGCCTGTCCTCTCCCCTTTTGGCCGGCCGAAAAAGCTGCCGGGCGCGGCAAGCGCCAGGATATCCTAGTGGCTCGCTTCGGAAAATAACTCAACCGGACGATGTCCCCACACCATCCCGTTGCGGAAAATCCGCCAATTCCGGGCCAAAACCCGTCGTTGATGCAAATCAATTGCAATAGCGATTGAAATCTGAGAATGGCTCGCACTTCAAGTTGCGAGTGATTCGCATCGGGTTCTGCGCATGAGGGCGAAGAATGATCAGGGTTCAGGTGAAGCACATCCCCGTTTGGGCCGGAGCGGCTGCCGCGGTTCTCGCGCCGAACCTGGCGCGTGCCAGCGTCGCCGCGCCAATCATTCCCGAAAATCTGTCGGTCGGCGGTATGTTCCTGCAGGCAGACTGGATCGTGAAACTGGTCATCATCGGCCTTGCACTGGCATCGGTGGTGACCTGGACGGTCTTCATCGCGAAGCTCCTCGAACTGCGTAAGCTGAACGCGCAGGAGCGGCAGACGCACGACCGCGTCATTGTCCTGCGCTCGCTTGGGGAGGCCATCACCGACAGCAACCTGGCCTTCACACCGCTGGTCCGCGAAGCGCTGGCGGAATTGCGCGCATCGGCGGACGCGCTGCAGGATCCGGAAGGCATCAAGGAGCGCACCGTATCCCGCTTCGCGCGCTATGAAGCGAAAGTTGGCCGCAAGATGACCCGCGGGGTCAACATTCTGGCCACGATCGGCGCGACCGCTCCCTTCGTGGGGCTCTTCGGGACGGTCTGGGGCATCATGAACAGCTTCGTCGGCATTGCCGAGAAGCAGACCACCAACCTTGCCGTCGTCGCCCCGGGTATTGCCGAGGCGCTGCTGGCGACAGCGATCGGCCTGGTCGCCGCAATTCCGGCGGTGGTGATCTACAATCACTTTGCCCGGCAGATCGCGGCCCACCGGGCCCTGCTTGCCGATACGGCCGCCGCGGTACTGCGCCTGGTCTCGCGCGATCTCAGCCGTGGCGAGGCATCTTCCCTCGCCAAGGAAAGCTGAGGAAATGGCGATCAATTTCTCCGACGGTGGAGACGATCTGCCTGTCAGCCACGAAATCAACGTGACGCCGTTCATCGATGTCATGCTGGTGCTGCTGATCATTTTTATGGTCGCCGCGCCCCTGGCCACTGTCGACGTCAAGGTCGATCTGCCCGTTTCCAATGCGGCACTGGCGCCGAAGCCCGACAAGCCCGTCTTTCTCTCGATCCTGGAAGACGGCCGGATGCTGGTCGGGGAAGCGGAAGTTACCCGCGCGACGCTCGGCCCGTCGGTGGAGAGGGCCACCGGCGGTGATCGTGAGCAGCGGGTGTTCCTGCGCGCCGACAAGTCGATCACTTACGATACCATCATGCAGGCAATGAACGCGCTGCGCTCCGCCGGCTATCTCCACGTCGCGCTGGTCGGGGCCGACGCGGGGGACGCGCAATGATCCAACTCGCGGTTGTGGCTGACGATCGCCGCCGCTGGGGTCTGGCAGGCGGTTTCGCGCTTGCCGTGCACCTGCTGGTGGGAACTGTCGTTCTCGGCTGGTCGCGCGCCGGGGAACTGCCCGTGCCCGAACCTGTGGTGCTGATCGAATTGCCGCCCGCAGCAGCGGCGGCGGCCGTTTCGGCCACGCAGCCGGCGGAGCGGCAGCCCGACTACGTTCCGCCGCAAGCGCTGATGCCGCCGATCGACGTGCCGCCGGTCGATGCGCCGCTGCCGAGGGATCCGGTGGTCCTGCCGCCTCCACCTCCGCCGGTCCAGCTGCGGCGAAGCGCCCCGGCTGCGGTTTCCGCACCGGCTGCAGCCAATCCGGTCGCCGTCGCTCCGGCCGGAGCCGGTACGGGAACGAACGCCACGCCGGGCAACGATCCCAAGGCGCGCGCGCGCGAAGCGGATTACTACGCCCTGATCAGCGCGCATCTCAATCGCAAGAAACGCTATCCAAAGGAAGCCAAGAAAGCCCTGCAGGAAGGCATCGTGACCGTGCGCTTCACTGTTCACCGCGATGGCAGCGTGTCCGACGTGTCGATCAAGCGCAGCAGCGGCCACGAGCTTCTCGACCAGGCGACGCTTGCGCTGATGCAGCGCGTGGCTCCGCTGCCCCGCATGCCGTCTTCCATGAAGCGTGACAGCGTCGTGCTGTCGCTGCCCATTGATTACTCACTCAAGACAAGTTGATGAAAGGACTTTTTTAATGACCGAGCAACGGGGGGTGTTGCGGCCCTTGAGCCTGCGCCAGGGCGGCGCTGCCGTGGTGCTGGGGATTGCGGCAGCCATGAGCGCGGTTCCCGCTTGGGCCCAGGATTCGCAGGATGGCGAAGTCGAGCTCGACACGCTCAGGATCGAGGATCGCACGGCCGACGTAAATCCGCATGCCGAACCCGGTGCGCCTTACAAGGCGCGCACGTCGGGCGACGAACGCCTCACCCGGCCCATCGCCGAATTGCCGCAGACGATGACGGTGCTGACCGAAACGCAAATCGAGGAATCGGGCTATACCGATCTGGTCCGCATTCTCGATGCGCAGCCCGGAATTACCGTGGGCACCGGCGAGAACGGCAATGCATTCGGCGACCGCTACATCATTCGCGGCCAGGAAGCCCGCAGCGACGTTTTCGTGGACGGCCTGCGCGATCCCGGCATGACCACGCGCGAAAGCTTCGCGGTCGACCAGATCGAGATATCCAAGGGCCCGAATTCGACCTTCGCCGGTCGCGGAACCGCAGGCGGCGCCATTAACGCCATCACCAAGCAGGCGACGACGGACTATGATTTCATCAAGGCCAGCGTCGGTCTCGGCAGCGATCGATATGTCCGTGCCACGGTCGACGCGAACATCGTCGCCAGCGAGGATCTCGCGGTTCGCGCCAATGTCCTCTACGGATATACGGAAATTCCCGATCGCGGCCCCACGGATCGTGAGCGCAAGGGTCTTGCCCTGTCGGCGACTTATGCGCCCGACGATGCGTTCGACTTGACGCTCGACTATTACGGTTTTCGCGGCAAGGACAATCCGGATGTCGGTGGCTATCTCGATGGCGATCTGAAGCCGGTGAAAGTGCCGGTCTTCGCCCAGAAGCAGGACTTCCAGAAGTCCGACGTCGACACCTTCACCAGCCGCATTCGCTACCGGTTTTCCGACAACGTACGCATCACCAATCTGACCCGATATGGCATGTCGGACAACGGCTATGTGCTGACCGGCACGCGCGGCGCCACGACCGATGCGAGCGATCCCAACGGCGAATACCCCACGCTCACCTTCTCCACGCACCAGGGCTGGCAGGATGTCGAATATTTCGCCAACCAGACCAACCTGTTCATCGATTCCGAAATGCTCGGCGGTGAGAACGACCTCATCATCGGCGTCGAATATACCGATCACAAGGTGCTGAACGGCATTTACGACGTGAACAACGCCGGCGCGACCAACTGTATCGTCTCGGGGCGCGGCGGCACGAGCCCCAGCCATTGCGGCATCGGGCCCGACGGACAGGTCGTCAACGGGCTGAACACGCTGCTGGGCCGGCAGATCGCCAAGGGCCGCTGGGACCAGGATTGGCACATGGAAACGGTCTCCGCCTATCTCATGGACACGCTCGATATCACGCCCAAGCTGACCGCGTTCGCCGGCATCCGCGTCGACCACTTCAATTTCGACCTCGGGATTCAGAACAACGCGCTCGAAGTCACGGACTATGCCTACAAGGACACATTCCTGAACGGGCACTTCGGCCTGACGTACAAGATCGGTGAAGCCGGCATCGTCTACGCCTCGGTGGCGAGCGCGGCCGATGTCAACTGCGGTGAATCCGACGTCGGCACGAACAGCGGTTACGGCGGCTGCGTCATCCAGGACGGTGACGTCGCCGGCGCCAAGCCGGAGCGTTCGGTTAATTTCGAAATCGGCACGAAGCTCAATATCTTCGACGACAAGTTCCTGCTGACCGCGGCGGTGTTCCAGACCGACAAGGACGATGTGCTGGAAGGCAACGGCTATGACGCGGCCGGAACCTTCAACAGCGGCAAGAACCGGCTGCGGGGCATCGAACTGGGTCTTGCCGGCAATATCACGCCCGCGTGGTCGATGCAGGGCGGCGTGACGCTGATGGACAGCGAAGTGCGCGAATCCGCCGCGCCCGAAAATGTGGGCAAGACGCTGGCGAACTTTGCGAAGTTCCAGGCGCAATTCCAGACGCGCTATCAGATCACCGACAAGTTCGCGATGGGCTTTGCCATCAAGCACAAGAGCAAGCGCTATGGCGGCCAGCCGGATACCGCGGCGCCGTTCACGACCAATGATGACGGCAGCTTCACCTACACCCGCCCGGTGCCCGCCTACACCGTCGGGGACGCCTTTGCTGAGTACAAGTTCAACCAGAACCTGGACTTCCGGCTGAACGTGAACAACATCACGGACGAGGACTATTATCTCGCCGTCTATCGCGGCGGCTTTTTCCTCTACAAGGGCGACGCCCGTCAGATCGTGGGTACTCTGAACCTGAGGTTCTGATTGAATGACGCAGGGCGCGGTGCGGTCATTTTTCCGCACCGCTGCCATGGAGAGCGGCGATGCTGATCGTCATCGAAAAGGTGCTCGACGCGCAGGAAGTCCAGGACTTTCGCGAACGCCTGAGCAACGCCCGATGGATCGACGGCGCCCCCACGGCGGGCACCCGCTCGGTTTCCGTCAAGCAGAACCTGCAGCTCGATCGTAGCGATGCCGACGCCGTCGAACTCGGCAACATCATTCTCAGGAAGCTGGGGCACCATCCGCTGTTCATCTCGGCCTCGCTGGCGGAGCGGATCTGGCCGCCCGTGTTCAATTGCTATCAGAACGGCGGCCATTACGGCACGCACAGCGACGCCGCGCTGATGCGGCTGCCCGAAGCGGGGCTGACCATTCGCAGCGACCTTTCCGCCACTGTCTTCCTCTCCGAGCCGGAGGACTATGACGGCGGTGAGTTGCTGATCGAGGATCAGTTCGGGGCCCAGGCGATCAAGCTGGCGGCAGGAGACATGGTCCTATACCCCTCTTCGAGCCTGCATCAGGTCGCGTCGGTCACGCGCGGGCAGCGCATTTGCGCGATCACATGGATGCAGAGCGCGGTCGCCGAGACGGCTGCCCGGGCGCTCCTGTTTGATCTCGACCAGTCGATCCAGGCGCTCACGCCCGCGCGCCCGGAAGACGATCCGGATATCAACCGGCTGATCCACGTCTATCACAACCTGCTCCGGCGCTGGGCCTCGCCCTAAGCTGGTTTCGCGGAACGCCGATGGGCAGCTGGAAGAAATATCTCCTTTGGCTGGTGCTGGCGCTGCCTGCAGCCTTCATGCTGCATTCGCTTGTGTGGCAAGATACGCTGCCCATGGATTTGCTGCATCCCAGCGGAGAGCTTTCGGTCCGGCTGATGGTGCTGGCGATGCTGCCGGGGCCGTTGTCGGAATTCTTTGGCGAGAATCGGCTGCTTCGTTTCTGGCTGTCCATGCGCCGCTATTTCGGCGTCGCGGCATTCGCCTATGCCCTGCTACACTTGGCTGTCTATGTCCTGGACATGAGGAGCCTTCCGGCGATCCTCGATGAGTTCACCTTGCCGGGGATCTGGACCGGCTGGCTGGCCCTGGTGCTGCTGCTTCCGGCCGCATGCACCAGTTTCGATGCGGCCATGCGACGTCTCAAGCGCAACTGGAAACGCGTGCAGCGGATCATCTATCTCGCCTTCCTTGCCGGCCTCGTTCATTGGCTGCTGCTCGATTGGGAATGGCGGCCAGCCGTCATTCATGCGGCTCCGCTAGTGCTGGCATGGACACTGCGATTTGTTGCCCGGATTCGAACCGATGTTGGAAGGCCCCTGTCATGACTGCAAAATGCCGACTCCTCGCAATCTCTCTTTCCGCAGCGGCACTGGCGCTCGCCTCCGCTCCGGCCCACGCCGATGGCAATGTGACCTGCAACAGCGGGGCGAAGGAGAACTGGCAGCCGATCAACAAGCTCAAGAAGAAGGTTTGGCTGGAACGCTGGTCGCTGCTCAAGACGCAGATCGAAGGCGACTGCTACGAGGTCTATGCGCGCACCGAATCCGGACAGGCCATCGAGGCATTCTTCCACCCGGTCACGCTTGAGAAGCTTGTTGTCTTTCGTCGCGGCAAGGAGATTTACCGCGCCAAGGGGTTCGAAGGCTAAGCGATCACTTCCGCATCCCGAAGCGCTTCGATGTCAGACGCAGCCAGACCCAGCTCTGTCAGGATCGCGGCGCCGTGCTGTTCAGGTGACGGTTGCCTCGCGGTTCTCCTCGGCCGAGCGTTTTTCGAGCATCTGAATCCTCGCGAGCCGGCATCGTCAGCATCGCAGTCTCCCTCTCACCACGTATCGATGAATCGACCGGACCCGAACACGGTCCCGGCCGTTACATTGAGCCCGCGAACGAGCCACTTGCGCGTGTCCGCCGGATCGATCACCGCATCGAGTTCGAAATAGGTTGCGGCATAAGTCGCCTTGCCCTTTTCGTAGCGCGCGGCGACACGTTCCTCGAAGAAGGCCTGCCGTTCGGCAGGGTCCTCGATTGCTTCCATGTCGCGCTTGTAGGCAAGCTGCACTGCTCCTTCGAGGCCCATGCCGCCAAGCTCGCCCGTCGGCCAGGAAATGGTGAAGAACGGCCGGTGGAAGTTGCCGCCGGCTGCGGCCATGGCGCCCAGGCCATAGGCCTTGCGCAGCACGACGGCGAAAAGCGGGACACCAAGCGTCGCTGCCGTCGCGAAGAGTCGCGCAGAATGACGGACCAGCCCTGTCGCCTCGGCCTCCGTGCCGACCATGATGCCGGGAGTGTCGATCAGCGAGAGCACCGGCAGGCCATGTGCATCGCATAGCCGCAGGAAACGCGCGGCCTTGTCGGACCCGTCGGAATCGATGGCGCCGGCATTGAACATGGGGTTGTTGGCGATCATGCCCAGCGGCCTGCCTTCGATCCGGGCCAGCGCGGTGACATAGCTCTGCCCGAATTCCGGACGCAGTTCGAGCCAGCTTTCCGCATCCGCCAGCAGCCTGCCGACTTCGCGCACATCATAGGCGCGCAGCCGGTTCTCAGGGATCGCATGGCGCAGCAGGCGCGGATCGTTTTCCTGCCAGTCGGAGGTTCGCCCCTGGAAATAGCCAAGGTAGCGCTTGGCGACGGCGACCGCCTTGGCCTCGTCGGCGACGCGGATGTCGACAACGCCGCTGCGGCACTGCAAATCGATGGGCCCCACTTGTTCGGGCGTGCAGGAGCCCAGGCCGGCTGCTTCGATCAGCGCGGGGCCCGCCATGCCGATCGTGCTGTCTTCGGTGGCGATGATCGTGTCGGCAAGGCCAAGCAGCGCGGCATTCCCGGCAAAGCAGCGGCCGGAAACGATGCCGAGAACCGGGACCTTGCCGCTCAGCTTGGCAAGTTCGTGGAAGGTGTGCGTGTGCAGCCCGGCAATCGTCACCGGATCCTCGCGTGGCCTGCCGCCGCCGCCTTCCGCGAACAACACCAGCGGGATGCCGCGCTCGCCCGCCAGTTCGAACAGCCGGTCGGTCTTCTTGTGGTTCATGTGGCCTTGCGTGCCGGCGACGACCGTCGCGTCATAGGCGCCGACCGCGATGCTCGCCGCCTCGGGGCCGAACTCCTCCGCATTGACCGTGCCGAGCCCCATGACGAAACCGTCGGCCGGGCTCATCGCCCGCAGTTCCTCCATCGTGCGGCGGGAATGCTGGTAGGCGACGGTGAGCTGGCCGTATTCGACGAAACTGCCGTCGTCGACGATGTCCATCACATTCTCGCGCGCCGTGCGCTGGCCCCGGCTGTGGCGCTTTTCGACTGCGGCGGGCCGGTTTTCGTCGAGCGTCTCGGCGATGCGTTGGTTGGCCTGGGCGAGGTCATCGCGGATGCGGTCGAGATCGAAATCCGGTGCCCTCTTCTCATTGTCCTCGTCGACACCGGCGGGTTCGATCAGCAGGATTGGCTCGCCTTCGCTTACCTGGTCGCCGATAGCGCGCAGGATCATGCGGACGATGCCGCCGGCGGGCGCCTTGAGCCCGTGCTCCATCTTCATCGCTTCCAGCACGGCAAGTTCGCGGCCTAGCGCGACCGCATCGCCCTCGACGATGGCCAGCGATGACACCAAGCCCGTCATCGGGGCATCGAGGCGAATCCAGCTTTCCGCCTCGACAGGGAGAATCGAGTCTGTGTCCGCTGCCGGGGCGGCTTCCCCTCGCGCCGGGGCATGTTCGTGGTGCACGGGGATGCCGGCAAGGATCTTCCCGGCGTTCGCGGCAATGAAACCGGTCGAAACATCGCCAGCCGCGACTTCCGGCTGATCGAGCAGGCTCGCCAGGAAACCGACATTCGTCGACACGCCTTCGATATGGAATTCCCCGATTGCACGGCGCGCTCGCCTCACGGCAGCAGGGAAATCGAGGTCGCAATGGACGATCAGCTTGGCGAGCAGGGAATCGAAGCTGGCGACTGTCCGGTAGCCTGTCTGGCCGAACGTATCGACCCGCACGCCCGGGCCTCCCGGCGGTTCGAATGCCGTGATCAGGCCGCTGCTCGGTCGGGGCAGGCCGCTCGCGTCCATCGATTCCATATTGATCCGCAGCTGGATCGCAAATCCGCGTGGCGCAGCGATTTCCGCCTGTGTCAGGCCGATGTCGGCAAGCGAGCGACCCTGGGCCAGCTCCAGCTGGATCGCGACCAGATCACGCCCCGTAACTTCCTCGGTTACGGTATGCTCTACCTGCAGGCGCGGATTGGCCTCGATGAAGACGAATTCGCCCTCCTTGCCGGGCCGGTCGAGGTCGATCAGGAATTCGAATGTCCCGATGTTGCGGTAGCCGCATTCGCGCGCCATCGCCGTCGCCGTGTCGAGCAGCCTGCCGCGTAGCCCGTCGTCGAGTCCCGGAGCCGGGGCGATCTCGACAAGCTTCTGATTCTGGCGCTGCAGGGTGCATTCGCGCTCCCAGAGATGACAGACCTCGTTGCCGTCTGCCGCGACTTGCACTTCCACGTGTCGCGCCCGGCGGATGAAACGCTCGGCATAGACCCTGTCGTTGCCGAAGGACCGCATGGCCTCGGACCGGCATCGCGCGAGTGCGCTCTCGAGCGCGTCGGCGCATTCGACGAGACGCAGGCCGCGCCCGCCCCCGCCGGAAACCGCCTTGACCATGATCGCGCCGGTGCGGCCTTGGCTTGTGAAAAAGTCCCGCAGCTCGTCGAGTTCGGCGGGGCCTTCTGTCCCCTCAAGCACCGGCACGCCGCAGGATAGTGCCAGTGCCCGCGCCCTGGTCTTGTCCCCGAACAGTTCGATCAGTTCCGCGCCAGGGCCTATGAATATCAGGCCTTCCTCGGCGCAGCGCCGCGCGAAGGCCGCATTCTCGCTGAGAAAGCCGTAGCCGGGATGGATCGCCTGCGCGCCGGTGATCTCGCAGGCCGAGACGATGGCCGGGACCGAGAGGTAGCTCGCGGCCGAGGGCGGCGGGCCGATGCAGACCGACTCGTCGGCCATGCGGACATGCATCGCGTCGCTGTCGGCGGTCGAATGCACCGCGACCGAGCGGATGCCCATCTCGCGGCAGGCGCGCACCACCCGCAGCGCGATCTCGCCACGGTTGGCGATCAGGATCTTGTCGAACACTGCCGCCGCCTCGCTCACTCGATGACCATCAGCGGGGTGCCGAACTCGACCGGGCTGCCGTCATCCACGAGGATGCGCCGGACCGTGCCGCCGCGCGGGGCGGGGATGTGGTTCATGGTCT
>JAGREL010000138.1 GCA_020446575.1 Novosphingobium sp.
AGATCGAGATCAGCGAGGCACCGAAAGCGAGAGCGACCAAGCCATCGACTACCGTGCGGTCTTCACCGCCCACGCTCTTGCCCAGCGGGCCGGTCATGTACCAATAGAAAACCGAGATCGCCAGGAGCGCGAGACCCGCCACCAGCATGCCGGTGATCGCGCCTGCGCGGAAGGCGAGGGTCAGGCCCGGCTGAAGGCCGGTCTGGGCGGCTGCAGCGGTGCGTACGTTCGAGCGCACCGAGATGTTCATGCCGATGAATCCGGCGACGCCCGAAAGGATCGCGCCGATCACGAAGCCGGTTGCGGAAATCGATCCCAGCGTGACGGCAATGATGACCGCAACCACGACGCCGACTATGGCGATAGTGGTGTATTGCCGCTTCAGATAGGCCTGAGCGCCTTCCTGAATGGCAGCAGCAATCTCCTGCATCTTTTCGTTTCCGGCAGGGCTACCGAGCACCTGACGGCTGGTGATGAAGCCGTAAAGTACGGCAAGCAATCCCAAAACTATCGCGATCGTGACGAGATTCACGGGCGATCCCCCTTTTTGTTGCGAACAGCATCTCGGTCCTGCCTCTCGAGGGCAGAAATCCGGACGCCGCTATAGGGATGCCGCCGCTCCGTGCAAGTCTTTTGCCGCATTTCTGCCCAGATTTGCGCAGCGACACCAGCGCTTGCGAAGCGTCTTCTAGCGGTGCTGGTAGCCCAGTTCGTCTTTTTCGGAGAGCGGAATTCCATCGAGCATCAGCGGCGTTTCGCCCGAACTTACGGCGCGGCCGATGGCAGTCGCGGGGACCGGCAGCTTGCGCCCGGTAGGTGCGGTGAACAACAGCTGGTAGTCGTCTCCCCAACGGAGGGCCGCGGCCCGCTTTTCCTCGGGCGCGGCAATGGGCACCGCGCTTGCGTCCATCTCGAACGTCACGCCCGATGCGCGCGCCATGCGGCAGGCATCGAGCAGCACGCCGTCCGAAATATCCATCATCGCAGTAACATGGGGCGCCAACGCCTGGCCTTGAGCGACGAGTGCGCGCGGTCGCCGGTAGGCTTCACTGTCGCCGCTTCCCGACTGCAGAGCCTCGTATCCCATCATCGCCGCGCCTACCGGGCCGGTGACGTAAACTATGTCATCGGGCGCCGCGCCGCCGCGCGAAGGCACCGGCCGATGGGTGGCCTTGCCGATAGCAGTCAGGCCCAGAGCCTGTGCGCCTTTACCGGAAACAGTGTCTCCGCCCAGCAGGGGGACGTTGTAATAGGTCAGCGCTTCCTCGAGGCCTTCGATGAAGCGGAGATCGTCCTTGCCGAACATGTATCCGAGCAGGACGCCCATCGGCTCGGCGCCCTTGGCCACAAGGTCCGAAATGTTCACGGTCACCAGTTTCCAGGCGACGTCGGCGGGATCCTGATCGGGAAGGTAGTGGACGCCCTCGGCCATCATGTCGTGCGTGAGGACCAGTGCCTCGCCGCCTAATTCGACCACCGCGCAATCGTCGTCGAAATGTCGCGCGGCGGGATGTGTCGCCATACGGCGCAGCGCTTCTATGAAGGCGAGTTCGCGGCTCAGCGGACAGCCTTTGCCAGGGCGTCGAGCACGCCGTTCACGAATTTTGCCTCAGGTGGCTCGAAGAAAGCATGGGCGACATCGACATATTCGC